>CAZLGN010000147.1:0-5632 GCA_964558865.1 uncultured Methylomagnum sp. | reverse complement strand
AGTACCACGATTATTGAAAGCGGCATCGATATTCCCAGTGCGAACACGATTATTATCAATCGCGCCGATAAATTAGGCATTGCCGCGTTGCATCAATTACGCGGTCGGGTTGGACGTTCACATCATCGCGCGTATGCGTATTTGATTGTGCCGCCAAAAGCCTTGATGACAGCCGATGCGATTAAACGATTAGACGCGATTGAAGCCGCTGGCGAATTAGGCGCGGGGTTTATGCTTTCAACGCACGATATGGAAATTCGTGGCGCGGGTGAATTGCTTGGTGATGGACAAAGCGGACAAATTCAAGAACTCGGTTTTACGCTTTACACCGAATTGTTAGAACGTGCCGTTTCGGCGTTGAAATCAGGCAAAAATCCCGAACTCGATTTGCCTGCGAGCAACGGTGCAGAAGTCGAATTACAAGCCAGTGCGTTAATTCCTAACGATTATTTAGGTGATGTTCATGCGCGGTTGGTTTTATACAAACGCATTGCCAATGCGAAAACGACGGATGATTTGCGTGAATTGCAAATTGAAATGATTGACCGTTTTGGTTTGTTGCCAGAACCGACAAAAACGTTATTTCATATTACCGAATTGAAACAACGCGCCACGGCAATGGGAATTAAAAAAATCGATGTGCATTCAGAAGGCGGACGTGTTTTATTTTTACCTGCGCCTAATATCGATTTCGGACAGTTAATTTCGCTGATTCAAACACACCCACAGATTTACAAATTGGAAGGACAAGACAAATTACGATTTGTACAAAATTTTGAAAATGTCGAACAAAAAATTGCGTTTGTGACAGCGTTGTTTTCACAAATTCAAATTTAGAACGGAATTTCAGTACAAACAAAAAAGGCGAGTTTTCTCTCGCCTTTTTTGATTCAGGGATTAAACGAAACGCTTAAACAGCTTATGCCAACACAAAATCATCAGCGGTTAAATTCTTAAAGCCCGTCAATTCAATTTCCATTTCGGTAGTTTTCGGATCGTTGTCGAGATTCAATTTTACAATCGTTGTCGATGTTGAATAATCCATTTCATAACGCACTTGATTGGTTGCACTAAACGCTTTTGTGCCAACATAACTTAATCTTCCACCCGAGATTGCACTCAAATCAACTTGATCAAAGGACGGTTGAAAATCGGTAATGACATCGCGGAGTTTTGTGGTTACGCCTTTATCAACCAAACTGCCAACGCCTGAATCGCCTTTGACAAAAACGAATTTGTCCGATTCTGTCCCGCCAGTTAGCGTATCAACACCAACACCACCATTCAAAATATCGAAGTCTTTTCCGCCATCTAATTTGTCTTTACCGAGACCGCCGATGAGTGTGTCGTTTTTGCCATTTCCAGAGAGAACATCATTATCCAATCCACCATCAATGGAGTCATTACCCACCCAACCATTTAATATGTCGTTACCTTCGCCTCCAAAAATCGTATCATTGCTAATATAAAAAGAATAACCACTTGTATCACGAACAGAATCATCACCTGCGCCGCCAAGTATCAAGTCATTACCAATCGATGTGTACAGCATGTCGTTTCCTTTACCACCAACTAAAATATCACCCAGTTTTGAAATAGTACTATCAAAGGCGACCAAAGTATCATTACCTTCGCCACCTAATAATGTTTCTACAAGTTCACTAGCATTTGCTTTAATCGTGTCATCACCAGCACCGCCATCAATCCATCTTCCAATGTTATTACCGCCCTGAATTGTGTCATTACCACCTTCAGCAAAAATTCTGACATTTTTTGCACCCGTGAACGACGCAACATCTATTTTTTCTGCACTATCAGTTAATGCCAAATCAAACTCAAAAAACATGTCTACGGGTGGTGTTGTAACACTTAATTCATATTCATCACCGCCAATTGTTGGTTTAGGTGTTGGAATTGGATCAGGCTCTGGAATTGGTTCTGGTTCTGGTTCTGGTTCTGGTTCTGGTTCTGGAATCGGATCAGGCTCTGGAGCAGGTTGTAATAATTCTTGAATGTCGACTTGGTCGACATTTGCAAATTGTACAAATTCGACATTTGTTACCGTATCGCTACCATCTCCAGCTTCGCCAGCATCATCACGGTAAAAGTATGTGATTGACTCATCATCATTTTTTACAAATGTGTAATTTTCTAAGTCAAAACTTAATACAATAAAATCGTTTCCAGCTCCGCCATCGATGGTGTCGTTGCCTGCATCACCACTGATGATGTCATCACCAGCATCACCTTGTAATTCGTCGTCTCCTTCTCCACCCTTCAATGTGTCATGACCTGCACCGCCGATTAGCGTGTCATCACCGCCGCCCGCGTCGATTTTGTCATTACCGCCTTTACCGTCGAGTTTATTCACTGTGTCGTTACCGATGAGTGAATTTTTACCGTCGTTGCCTGTGGCATTAATGTCATTTTCGCCGACGAGCGTTAAATTTTCGACATTTTTGGTCGGTAGGGTGTAAGTAATATAACTTTCGATGGTGTCATTGCCGCCTTTTGAGGTTGTTGATTCTTTCACCACGTCGCCTTTACTATCGACAACATAAGTGTCATCACCGTCGCCGCCAACCATCGTGTCGGCACTGTCTTCTTCCTCAGAGCCGCCATCTAAACGGTCATTGCCAGCTCCGCCGTCTAAAGAATCGTTACCGTTACCACCGAGTAATTCGTCATTGCCATTTTCGCCGTTGAGTTTGTCATCATCATCGCCCCCGTCAATATTGTCGTCGCCTGCGCCTCCAGATAAAATGTCATTACCTGATCCTCCTAAAATGCTGTCATTACCATTTTCGCCTTTGATGCTGTCGTTGTCGTCACCACCATCAAGGTAATCATCCCCCGCACCACCCAGAATGCTGTCGTTGCCTCCAAATCCTTCGATAGTGTCGCTATCGGCGGTACCTTTTAATTTTTTTGTGTTGTCGGCGTTAATAGTGCCTTTGATGTAAGCCATTTTTGAATCCTTGTGGGTTAATTAAAAAATTTGGAAAGTAAATTATACACGGTAATAATTCATTACTAAAAGGCATATTGCATTGATAATCATAGATTTTGAGTGACTGTTACGCTCTTAGCACCTAAAATAAAACCGCGAAATTTCGACTGGTTCGTGCAAATTGAAAGGCTAAAAAATTGATGATTGAACAACACACACTAAATGTGCGTCGGTTACTTTGCCCGATGCCTGTAATTCGTACGCAAAATGCAGTAAAAAAATTAAAAACGGGAGATGTGTTGGAAATTATCGGCACAGATTCTGGCATTCTCCAAGACATTCCCGCCTGGTGTCGTATCAATGGTCATTCTGTTGTAAATACTTTTATCGATGAATTTGACTATCATGTCATCTTACAGGTTGGTACCATTAAAGTTACAAAGTCGTGAGGTTTTATAATCAGTTATGTTTTTCTAGTGCATTTAAAAATAATGTTTGATGGTCAAAAATCTGTTCAGCGGTTAGTAAAAATACGCCGTCGCCACCACGTTCAAAATTGAGCCAATAAAACGGCACGTCAGGTAGTAAATTCTGTAAGGTTTCTGCGCTGCTGCCGACTTCAACAATTAAAATCCCTTGCTCACTTAAATACTCTTTCGCGTTGCTCAAAATTCGCAAGACTAAATCTAATCCTGATGTGCCGCCTTTGAACGCTATATCAGGTTCAGCGTGGAATTCGGGCGGTAAATTCTCCCATTCGTTCAAACACACATACGGCGGATTGCTGATAATAATGTCGTATTTTGTCGGCGGTAATTTGTTGAATAAATCCGAGTAATAAGTATTAACGGTTTCGCCAACTTGATGTTTTTCGATGTTAATTTCAGCCACTTCTAAGGCTTCGGGTGATAAGTCAACCGCATCAACAATCGCATTCGGAAATGCATACGCGCAAGCAATCGCAATGCACGCGCTGCCTGTACACAAATCTAAAATGTTTTCGACAGAATCTTCTTCAATCCACGGTTCAAAACGTTGTTCAATCAATTCCGCAACGGGCGAACGCGGAATTAAAACGCGCTCATCGACATAAAATGGCAAGCCCATAAAAATGGATTCTTTGGTTAAATATGCCGCTGGAATACGCTCGTTAATGCGGCGTTCGATTAGCTCAAAAACGGTTTTGCGTTCTTCAAGTGTCAACACGCAATCGAAAAAACTGGCTGACAAATAATAAGGCTGATTCACCGCAAATAAAACGAGCGCAACCGCTTCATCTAACGCGGTTGTTGTGCCTTGACCGAAAGATAATTTTTCAGCAGTGAAACGGCTTGAAGCCCAACGCATATAATCGCGGAGTGTTGTTAAAGTAGTTAAAGTTTCATTCATAAAAAAGTTAAAGTTGTTGCCATGATTTTGTTGCATTTGTATGTTTGTTTTATCGTTAGCACTGATGCTGAATGTTAAAACGATTTGATGTTCCAACTTGCGTAATAGTAAATCTGTGCGGATGCTCAGAAACCCACTGATGCCAGCCATTTGCAATCAACCATAATCCTATTTCGGTGTTTATAAGATGAAGGCACTTTTTATCCAATACGTTAACGGAATTAGAAACGCATCTATCGCAATGATAAAGTTCAATCGTATTGAACCCAGAATCGAATATTACGTCTTGGTAACTCGAAAGGATATTGATTCCAAGCCCCGCGCCTGTTTCGTAATTAGGTGAACCATTTTTCCAACTTGAAGCGTTGTTTGTTGCCATTATTCTGTTCCTGTGAATGTGAACGAGTTTGATTTGATCGTTATTTCGTAATGCTCAAATGAGCAAAGTTTTTAGCGAGTGGAACTTTAATTTAAGCATTTTCAAGAAAGTACAGGTAACATTTTGTCAGGATTTAATAAGTTTTTCGGGTCGAATTGGCGTTTAATCGCCCGCATTAAATTGAGCGAATTCGCATCCAATTCACGGTCTACGAAATCACGTTTTTCCAAACCTACGCCGTGTTCGCCCGATAATGTGCCGTTCAATTTCAGCACTAACGAGAAAATTTCGTCTAAACAAGCGTGGGCTTTTTTGCTTTGAAGCGGGTCATCGGGGTCGAGTAATAAATTAACGTGAATGTTGCCATTGCCCGCATGACCAAAATTGATAATCGGCAATTCGTATTGTTTCGACAACAATTCTAAACCTGCGATTAACGCGGGAATTTCTGTCACGGGAACAACGACATCTTCGTTAATTTTTTTCGGGGCAACTTTTCGCAACGCGGGTGAAAGTGCTTTTCGTGTATCCCAAAGGGCTTTGACTTCGGCGGCATTTTTCGCCAAACGCATGGACATCAAACCGTCATTGGTCGCGGCTTTCATCACTTTTTCAGCGGCATAATCTAACCCTTCCGCTTGACCATCGACTTCAATCATCAACATCGCGCCCGCATTTTCGGGCAAATCCGTTTCGGTGTAATGGCGAATCATGTTAATCGCGTTGCCGTCCATAAATTCCAATGCACACGGGACGACAGGTTGCGCCATCACGGCTGAAACGGCTTGCGCGGCATCGTCAACGGTTTTGTAAATGGCGCGTAAAGTCTTTTTCGCTTCGGGTAACGGCGTCAATTTCACGGTCGACTCGGTGATAATGGCGAACGTGCCTTCTGAACCAATAATTAAGCGCGT
>CAZLGN010000146.1:0-5640 GCA_964558865.1 uncultured Methylomagnum sp. | reverse complement strand
CCTGTGCAAACATCATCAATTCCACGTCGGTCGGATTGCGTTCAAGCTGTTGAAAAGCGTCAGTTAAGTAATCAATTTCGTCCGCAGATAATGCCAAACCTAAAACCGTATTTGCCGAAACGAGCGCGTCGCGTCCTTGTTCGATTACATTCACACGTTGTAGTAGTTGTGGCTCATGATGTGCGAAAAGTTCTAAATTCGTTTGGTCGTGGACAACGGTTTGCGTCATGCGGTCATGCAATTTAGCGGCAACATTTTCGTTCAACGGCGAATCGCTCACAATGAAGTATTCAATGCCACGTTCGATGCGTTGCACCTCTGTTAATCCGCAACGTTGTGCGATGTCGGTGGCTTTGCTTGACCAAGGCGAAATCGTTCCTGAACGTGGCACAACTAATAAACATTCGCCTATTTCTTCGATGAAATTCGATGAGCCGTAAGTTAAAAGCTTTTCCAAAACGGGATATTGTTCGTTGCTCAAATTGCCAGCAACAAAATGGACAAATCGTGCCGCGACTTTTTCAATGTCGGGTTGCACACTTTGTAAATCGGCGAGTAGTTTTTCTAAACGGAATTCGGATAACGCGGCAGTGCTGATGAGTTTTTGCATGGGTTTTTAATATAAAAATAGTGATTTAAAAAAACGGATTAACTCGAACGCAAGCGGTAATATATGAAAACTCACGTCTGCGAAAACAACGTTTTCATTATAAACTGTCGCAAGTAAAATTGTGCAAAGTGGTTAAGTTTTCATGCAACTACTCAGACAAAATAAGTAAATTACTCGAACATCACACAAAGGAAACATCATGAAAGCAAAATTCGGCTACATTAGTACGACAGTTATTTTAATTTTAATGGTTGGATGCGTTCCGACCAGTCACATTCATCAACATTCGCAGTCTTCTCAATCAACACAAAATTATCGCCAATATCAAAGTCGGGAATATGAAGTAATTCCACAGCCGCCACAGCCTCAAGAACGCGAATGGAATCGTTACAATTCACGTCCAAATCGGCAATACGAAGAAGTTCCGCAATACCAAGAACGCGAGCATCATCCACGTCGAGATCATCACAATGAGCGTCAAAATCCAAATTATGGGGAGAGACAGGAACGACTACCACAACAAATAGAGCGTCAACGCCCGCAACAAATAGAGCATCAAACGGAACGTCAGCAGCCTCCACAAATTAGATTGCAAGAGCGTTCACCATCTTTTCAAACCGTAACACCTGTCATTCAACAAGCACCACCAGTCATTATTAAACAAAAAATTGAACAAGCACCAATTCAACTACCGCCACCTGTTGTTGTGCAACCGACTGTTTCAAAAACTCCGACGACACCGCCCGTTCAACCTTGTAGTCGAAGAGTCGGATGCGAAGATTCGCAATCCAATAATCCAAATTCAAACGGTAAAGAGTAATCAAAATGGCAAACTCAAAATACAATTTAATCGGTAATTACGCCACCAGTGATTTCAACTATGGTGTAGCGATAAGCGGCAATAAAGCCTATTTAGCGACCAACAAAAATGGGCTTGTTATTTGCGATATTAGCAACCCGTCATTCCCAAAAATGCTCGGCAGTTACAACACATCGGGTACTGCATTCGGAATAGAAGTATCTGGAAATATGGCGTTTATTGCCGATGGGAATAGTGGCTTGCAGATTATTGATATTAGCAAACCATCAAATCCTGTTTTTATTAGTAATTATCCAACAACGGGTTATACGACCGCAGTGAAAGTAGCTGGCAATAAAGCATTTGTGGCGGATGAAAGTAATGGTTTGCAAATCATCGATATTAGTACGCCATCTTTCCCCGTTTTATTAGGCAGTTATCTTGGCGCATCAGAAAATGTAACAATTAGTAACGGTGTTGCGTTTGTAATGGATTGGTATGAAGGACTGCAAATTATCGACATCAGCGATCCAACCGACCCCACTTTAATCAGCCGTTTTAAAACCGATGGTTATTCTGTTGATGTAGCCGTTGTCGGGAATATCGCTTACGTTGCAGATAGTGACAGCGGCTTAGAAATTATTGATGTCAGCAATCTTTATAAACCTAAATTACTCGGCAATTACAATACCTTGGGTTCTGCTCAAGCGGTAAGCGTCGCAAATAATATCGCTTATGTCGCGGATAAAAAGGCAGGTTTGCAAATGATTGATGTCAGTAATCCTCAAAAACCTGTGTTGATTGAAAATGCTGATACGGCGGGCTGGTCTTATGATGTGGCGGTCAATAATGGCAACATTTATGTCGCCGATAAAGACAAAGGACTACAAATTTTTCACGCTGCTCCAATTCTTCCCGTCGCTGTTGTCCCCGATATTCCCATTCCCGTTTTACCTCCTGTTGACCTTGAAAATACGGGTGTGATTGAATTACTCATTCCGTCGATTCCAGTTGCTCCTAAAAATACAGGCGTTACTACGAAGACACCCGTCGAAATAGTAATAAAGTCAGCAACAGTAACAGAAACATTTGGAGCCAGCTTTTCATTTCCACCAACCTTGCCAAAAATCACTATTGATGGACGCAATCGCACGGATTCTGATACTAGCAACAAAATTATTGGCGCAGAAAAAAATGACAAACTTTTAGGAATGGCGGGAAATGACACGTTAATCGGCAAAGCAGGCGATGATTTTTTAGACGGTGGCAAAGGTAACGATTCGATTGAAGGAACAGGCGGCAACGACCAACTTTTTGGTGGTGACGGGAATGACACATTGATGGCTGATACGGGTAATGATTGGCTTGAAGGTGGCGACGGCAATGACAAATTAGTCGGTGGACAAGGCTTTGATGTTCTCAATGGCGGCAAAGGCAAAGACACGATGGACGGCGGTGACGGTGACGATTATTACGTTGTCGATGACATTCGAGATGTGGTGACTGAAACCAATAAAAACGCCACACTTGGCGGCAATGACGCGATTGAAACCAGCCTTAAAAAAACCGCTGCTTTAGGCAAAAATATCGAAAATTTATTTCTAACTGGCATCGACAACAGTGAAGGAACGGGAAATGAATTAAAAAACTTACTCTTTGGTAACATCGGCGACAATAAATTACTGGGCATGGATGGCAACGATCAACTTTGGGGTGGTGATGGTGAAGATTATCTCGACGGTGGCAAAGGTGTCGATACGCTTGTTGGTGGAAATGGCAACGATATTTACGTTATGAATCAGGAATATGATCAAATTATTGAAACCGAAAATGGTGGCGAACAAGATCAAATTTTTGCCACCACAACATTTAATATGTCTGAAAGCGAATTTATTGAAATGCTGACATTGTCAGGTGAAAAAGCACTTGTTGGCACAGGAAACGATTTGGCTAATTTAATTCAAGAAAAAGCGGGCGGTAAAATTGCCAATGAATTAAACGGTGGCAAAGGCGATGACACACTTAATGGCGAAGGTGGAAATGACACGCTTGATGGCGGCGACGGCAACGATGAATTAAACGGGGGCGACGGCATAGATACCGCTATTTTTGATGGTTCGAGTGATGATTATGACATTCAGCGCAATCCCGATGTTGAGGGTGTGGCACAATTAAAAATCGTTTTTGTGAATTACAATGACGGCGAACTTCCCGTTGAAGATATATTGAATAGCATTGAAATTATTCAATTCTCTGACGGTGAAACACTTAACACAAACACGATTGAAATCGTCGGTATGACTAACTAATCAGGAACAAAGTAAAAGTGAATCCAGAACAAAATCAACTTCCCACTAAAGTCGAGCAAGTCGAAATCACCGACGAAAATCACGATCAACGATTAGATAATTTTTTAATTACCCGTTTAAAAGGTGTGCCTAAAACACGAATTTATCGCATTATTCGAAAAGGTGAAGTCCGTGTAAATAAAGGGCGCGTCGATGTGAGTTACCGATTAGTTACAGGCGACATTGTACGAATTCCACCGATTCGAATCGCAGAACGCAGCGAAGAAGTTTTTGTACCAACGAATTTAAAAGAAGCCTTGCAACACAGCGTTTTGTACGAAGATGACGGCTTTTTGATTGTGAATAAACCTGCTGGTTTCGCGGTTCACGGCGGAAGTGGCGTAAGTTCTGGAATTATCGAAGGCTTACGTTTATTGCGTCCCGAAGCGCACTTTTTGGAACTTGTTCACCGTCTCGATAAAGATACATCGGGCTGTTTAGTCATTGCCAAAAAACGCAGTAATTTACGCGCGTTTCATGCGATTTTTCGAGACAATTTGGTCAAAAAAACGTATTTGGCATTGCTCGCAGGACAATGGAAAAAGAAAAAATTAGTTGTTAACGCACCGCTGTTGAAAAACGTAGCAAAAGGCGGCGAACGTATGGTGTCAATTAACGCAGCGGGAAAAGAAGCCGAAACGGTTTTTACTCGATTAACAGCATTTGAAGATTCGACGCTGGTTGAAGCGGCACCCAAAACAGGACGAACGCATCAAATTCGCGTTCATGCCGCACATTTGGGACATCCTATTATTGGCGACGAACGTTATGGACGTGATGATATAAATTTAACGTTTAGACAAAAAGGTTATAAACGTATGTTTTTACACGCCAAAACGCTTGCTTTTTCGCATCCCATAACGGGTGAAGCAATGAAAATTACCGCTCCCCTACCATCTCAACTTGAACTTTTACTGACACATGAAAAACCGCTTTGATTTAATTATTTTTGACTGGGACGGCACGCTTATCGATTCGATTGATTGGATTGCGCGTTGTTTGCAAAATTCGGCAAATGACACGCGCCATGAAATGCCGAATTATCAAGCTGCAAAAGACGTAATTGGTTTGAGCATTGAACGCGCTATTGAAGCGTTATTTCCTGACGCGAATGCAGATGAGGTTTTGGATTTAGTGAATCGTTACGAAACGGCTTATTTTTCAAAAAAAATTAGCCGTGAAGATTTATTTTCGGGTGTTTATGAAATGCTTGAAAAGTTGAATCAGCAAGGTTTTAAACTGGCGATAGCGACAGGAAAAACCCGTGAAGGGTTGGACGAAGCATTGCGGGCAACGAATACGCGGGATTTATTTTACATTACGCGATGTGCGGATGAAACCAAATCAAAACCACATCCATTGATGCTTCACGAAATTATGTTACACACGAAAATTTTGCCAGAGCGAACGTTAATGGTTGGTGATTCGACACATGATTTGCAAATGGCGTTGAATGCGGGGATTTCCTCAATTGGCGTAGCAAGTGGCGCACACGATTTGGAACAATTGAAAAATTATTCTCCCTTGCATTGCTTTTTGCAGCCAACAGAATTATTGACGCTAATTGAATCAGTATGTTTTTAGGCATAATCTAAAAATGATTTTAAAAGTGAAAGTGGATAATGTTGACCGTTCAAATAATCATCGATGGAACTTAAAACAAGCGGGCTACGCAATGGTTTGGTCGCAATTTCATCACGAGTTAGCCAATGCGTAGCAATAATACCTACATCCAAGGTTTGGGTGGGTTGGTAATCGTAACATTCACCAACAAAACAAAAACGAACAAATGTGGGGCTGGTAGGATTTCGTCGCCATAAATGCACGCCTGAAATATATTCGGGCGTGAAATGCCACGCAGTTTCTTCCAAAACTTCGCGCTT
>CAZLGN010000145.1:0-5646 GCA_964558865.1 uncultured Methylomagnum sp. | reverse complement strand
AATGTAATTGCGATTCCAAAGCGGTTCGAGCATCACGTTTGCAAAGCGAAACACCAACACATTTTGCACCGTTCCTTTACCTAAATAATGATCAATGCGATAAATTTGCTCTTCAGTTAAATAGTGAGCAATGCGTTTTTGCAAGGCTTGTGCGCTTTCCAAATCGTAACCAAACGGTTTTTCAATGACCACTCGCCGCCAACCAAATTGCTCATCAAACAACTGATTGTTGCTCAATTGTTCCATTACCGAACCGAAATCTGTGGGACTAATCGACAAATAAAACGCGGTATTTTTAGGAAATTGGGCTTGCTCAAGGGTTTCCGCCAATGAGCGATAACATTCAGATTGTTTCAAATCGCCAAAGTGATAATGCAACCGCGCGGCAAATCGTTCGAAAACTGTTTCGTCGAAAGCCGCTTTGATTTTGGTTTGAATCATTTCTTTAACTTCGGCAAGCCATTTTTCTTGCGTCCATTCACGACGACCAATAGCGAGAATTTTCGTGCCGTCGGGCAATTTACCCGCAACGTCCAGATGATAAAACGCAGGCATCAATTTAATGCGCGACAAATTGCCTGTCGCGCCAAAAATAACATAAGTACAAGATTCAGCATTCATGTGTAGTGTCTCCAAAATTTAGGTAATTGTAGCGTGGGTAAATTAAACGTAATTTTTAACGGCTTCTGCTGCGAGAACCTTGCGTTTTAGGTTTTGAACCTGGTGCTTGATTTCTAGCGACATAGCCTTTTTTTTCAGCGGGTTTTGAATGGCGAAAATCTTTATTTGCAGATTCTCTTTGAGCAGGTTTTTGAACAGGTTTCTTTTTCGGCGCGGCTGCAAGCGTATTTAGCGAAACATTGGGATAGCCAGTGTCTTCAACTTGCGGCAAATGGCGTTTCAGTAATTTTTCAATCTCGCCCAGCAAATGCGCTTCTTCTTCTGAAACCAAAGAAATCGCTGCACCTAATGCCCCTGCCCTGCCCGTTCTGCCAATGCGATGAATATAATCTTCGGGAACTTGCGGCAAATCGTAATTCACAACGTGTGGCAAAGTATCAATATCTAAACCCCGCGCTGCAATATCGGTTGCCACTAAAACGGACACTTTGCCCGTTTTGAAATAATCTAACGCTTTCGTTCTCGCACCTTGCGACTTATCGCCAT
Organism: uncultured Methylomagnum sp.; assembly: GCA_964558865.1. Lineage (GTDB taxonomy): Bacteria > Pseudomonadota > Gammaproteobacteria > Methylococcales > Methylomonadaceae > UBA10906. The sequence goes on along the minus strand of CAZLGN010000145.1, from coordinate 4,479 downwards.
GCAATGCCGCTGAACGAATACCGTCCATAATCAATTGTTTTTCTAAACGATCCGCGCCGTGCTTGGTTCGCACAAAAACTAACACTTGTTGCCAATTGTTTGAGCCAATCAAATAGGAAAGCAAAGCGCGTTTATTTTCTTTTTGAATTGGATAAACCAATTCCGACACATTTTCAGATGTGATATTCGGTTTAGCGACTTCCACCGCAACGGGATTTTGCAAAATTTGTCCCGCAAGAGCTTTAATTGGCGCGGAATAGGTTGCAGAAAAGAGCAAGTTTTGGCGTTGTTTCGGTAAATTTCCAATAATGCGTTTGATGTCGGGCAAAAATCCCATGTCCAGCATTCGGTCGGCTTCGTCCAAAATCAAAATTTCAACGTTTTTCAAATTCGCATGACGTTCATTGATGTGGTCACACAAACGCCCCGTTGTCGCTACCAAAATATCGCAACCGCGTTGTAATTGGCGAATTTGCATATTGATACTCGCGCCACCAATAACAACTTCGGTAATCAACGGTAAATGTTTGCCATACGTTTTAATACTTTCAAAAACTTGTGCGGCAAGTTCACGAGTCGGTACCAAAATTAACGCTCGAATGCGGCGTGGTTTTTGGTGCGGATCGTGATTTTCCATTAAACGTTGCAACATCGGCAACGTAAAACCCGCTGTTTTTCCCGTGCCTGTTTGTGCGCCTGCTAAAACGTCTTTGCCAGCAAGAATATGGGGAATCGCTTGTTTTTGGACAGGCGTTGGCGTGGTGTAACCTTGTTCGCTGATGGCTTTTTGCAATTCTTCGCTTAAACCGAGGGCTTTAAAACTCATGTAAAATCTCTGTAGGTGGTAATAAATCCAGTTAATATAACACAAGCATCATTAACCATTTTTTAAACCAGGCGGATTTTTCGCTCGCATTTTTTAACGTTTCAACTTTCACACTAACAATATATGAAAACAGTCGCAATCATTGGCGCAGGTGCAGCAGGTTTAATGGCTGCCGAAATTCTCAGCCAAACAAACATGAACGTTATGGTTTATGACACGATGCCATCAGCGGGACGTAAGTTTTTAATGGCGGGAAAAGGCGGTTTGAACATTTCGCATTCCGAAAATTTCGCGACATTTGTCACACGCTACGGCGCACGACAAAATGAACTCGCGCCTTATTTGAAAACTTTTACCCCAACAGATTTGTGCGAATGGTTGCATGATTTAGGAATTGAAACATTTGTCGGAACGTCGGGGCGAATTTTTCCCAAAGAAATGAAAGCCGCGCCACTTTTACGCGCATGGTTACATCGATTGCGTTCGCGCGGCGTGCAGTTTTCAATGCGTCATCGTTGGTTAGGCTGGCAAAATAACGATACGAAACAACTCGTTTTTGATACACCAAACGGCAAAAAAATTGTCAATGTCGATGCGGTGATTTTAGCGTTAGGCGGTGGAAGTTGGGCGCGTTTGGGTTCGACAGGCGAATGGGTTTCAATTTTGCGTAACCACGGTTTGAATATCGAAACGTTACAACCCAGTAATTGCGGTTTTAACGTAGCGTGGCGCGAGTATTTTCAACAACGTTTTGCAGGTCAACCGTTAAAAAATGTGTGCCTGAAATTTGGCGATTTTCAAAAAAAAGGCGATGTAATGCTCACGGAAAATGGGATTGAAGGCGGTTTGATTTATGCGGCTTCAGCATTGATTCGCGATGAAATTTTTCAAAATGGAACGGCGACGATTTATCTCGATTTGTTTCCCGACAAAACACATGAAGCGTTAATGGAAAAATTAAACAAACCGCGCGGCAAATTATCGACCGCCCAATTTTGGCGCAGACAATTAGGATTAGAAGGCGTGAAAGCGGGTTTAGTGCGCGAAGTTTTAGACGTTGAAAATTTTAATTCTCTCGAATTAGTTTGCCAAACGTTAAAAGCCTTACCATTAACAATGCAATCACCGCGTCCCATTGACGAAGCCATTAGTAGCGCGGGCGGCGTACCTTTTGACGAATTAAATAATGATTTAATGTGCAAAAAATTAGACGGTGTTTTTTGTGCAGGCGAAATGCTGGATTGGGAAGCTCCGACAGGCGGATATTTGCTCACAGCGTGTTTAGCGACAGGATGGGCGGCAGGATTTGGCGTAATAAATTGGAACAAAGCGCAAATCAGCCGTTAATGCTAAAATCTTACTTACACTTTTTTATGCCTAAAATGAGCAAATTCATGTTTTTACGTCCCACTTTACCGCGCTACGTTTTTTGTGCGTCTTTATTATTTTCAACTCTGATTTATGCAGATGATTTTCCGACAACGCCACTACCTACCGCGAGTGTGAGCATTCCGCAAGAAATTACCAACATTATTAACGCTCGACAAAATACCCTTTTAACTCGCTCAAATTTTGAATTTCGCGCCGAAGACGTAGACACGCTTTATAAGACAAATAATTACGCGCCGATTTGGTTAAATACGCCGCAATCTGACAAAAATATCGCGGATGTTTTGGCGTTACTTTCAACAGCGGCGATACACGGTTTAAATGCAAACGATTATTCTGCAAGTTTGTTGCAACAAAAACTTCCAGAAGCCGCTTCAAATCCCGCGTTGTATGACACGGCTCTGACAATTTCGTTAGTGCGTTTTTTACATGATTTACATTATGGGCGGGTGAATCCGCATAATTTAAATTTCAATATAAAGTTGCGGGCAAAAAAGAGTCTCGAATTGCCTGACGTTATCAAAAACGCTTTGAACGACGGAACCGTTTCACAACTAGCATTAAAGGTTGAACCTAATTTGCAACAATATCGGCAATTACGCGCCGCATTGAGTGAAAATAGCGTCACACCGCCAACAACAGAAAAACCGCATAGAAAAACAAAAGCTAAAAAATCGGTGAATCATTCTGAACGAGTAACCAAAATTCAATTGGCAATGGAACGGTTACGTTGGTTGCCAGAAATGACGACGGGACAATCTATTATCGTGAACATTCCCGCCTTTAAATTATGGGCGATTGACTCAACGGAACAATCGAATTCGCCTGTGTTGAATTTAAATGTTGTGGTGGGAAAAGCTGAAAAAACACCAACGCCTGTGATTATGGCAAACATGAATTCAGTCGAATTTATGCCTTATTGGAACGTACCACCCAGCATTTTAAAAAAAGAGCTAATGCCAAAAATGGCGCGTAATCATGGTTATTTAGCGGGACAGAACATGGAAATCGTATCACTTAAAAACGGTGGAATGCGTGTTCGACAACGTCCAGGCGGTAAAAATGCGTTAGGACGATTGAAGTTTATTTTCCCCAATCCAGAAGGCGTTTATTTACATGATACACCGTCTAAAGCGTTATTTGGTCGAACCAGACGAGATTTCAGTCATGGCTGTGTGCGAGTTCAAAATCCCAGTTTATTAGCGCAATTTGTCTTGAAAAATCAAGAAGGTTGGACGCAAGATCGAATCGATAGCACATTGAAAAATAGTACGCATCATCAAGTAAGTTTGAAAACGACGATTCCCGTTTTATTTTTTTACAGCACAGCGTTTTATGAACAAGGCGATAAACTAACGCTTTATAGTGATATTTATGGACATGATGCGATGTTATTAGCCGCGTTGGGGAAAGTAAGTGATGTTTCGGATGCCGCCTTTATTGCCCGTGAACCTGAAATTGTGTTACCTAGCGAGCCTTTGCACACACCCACACTTGAACCCGATGACAGCCAGCTATTTTCAGAGCCAACGCCAGCTCATGAACCGTTGATCCCGTAGTCATCACGTCATCAATAAGCGCGACATGCTTGGCATGAAATTTTGGTGATACTGAAAACGCATTTCTGATATTTTCATTGCGTTGTTCTGCATTAAGTCCAACTTGATGCGCGGTATCACGGTGGCGCGAACAGCTCTGTATGTCGAGTGGCAAATTTAATTGTTTCGATAAAACCCGCGCAATTTCGATTGATTGATTAAAGCCGCGTTCGCGATAACGATTTTTGTGCAACGGAACAGGAATAATACAGTCGGGAAATTCGGCGGTTTTCTGCAAATAATCTGCCATTAGACCGCCAAGTAATCGCGCACTTGGATAATGATGATGGAATTTAAGTTGAAGAATTAGGTAACGAATACTGCCATGATGAACAAAGGGGGCAAAAGTTTCGTCAAAAGCGGGAGGATTATTTAAACAGTTTGAACACAGACCAGTTGGGTGTAATTCAGAAGAATTGTCAGCACACTGATAACAAAGAGGAATATTTTTTGATAGTTCAGCGTAGCAGAAGGAACATAAGTCTCGACTTTCGTAGCCTTTATCACCGCATAGAATACAACGCGCTGGCAAAATGTAAGACAAATAGTGATGCAGCATGTTGAAAATACTAATTGAAACCTTTAGTAAGTGGCGGAGAGTGAGGGGTTCGAACCCTCGATGGGAGTTAAAGCCCATACTCCCTTAGCAGGGGAGCGCCTTCAGCC
>CAZLGN010000144.1:0-5714 GCA_964558865.1 uncultured Methylomagnum sp. | reverse complement strand
AGGTAAAACGTAAAAGCAAAATCATCACTGCTTGTGCTTAAGTCAACAGTATTGCCGCTCAATGTGGGTCATAACGAAGGTTCCTGTTTATAAAGTATTAAGTTTTGTAACCGCTTCTTCCGTATCAAAAAATAATTGCCCGTTTAAATGCGCGAACACATCACTTTTTTGTAATTTATCGAGTAAAAAGCCTTTTACTTCAGCGAAATTCAACGTTACGTCAACATTTTTCAAACCGTGATTTAACTGTTCTAAGGCTTCAATTGCCGTCATGTCAATGTCACTCACCGAGGTAAAAATCAGCACAATATGTTTTACACGCGGCGCATTTCGTAATTCAGTTTCGATAAATTCTTCAATAAAATTCACGTTCGCAAAGGTGATATTTTCGTCGATTCGCATGAGCAACAAATGTTCCCACGTTTCGACTTGATGACGCTTGACGTTGCGATAATGTTTGGTATCAGGAAGTCGTCCAACTACCGCAATATGTGGATGACTGGCTTTGCGTAACTGACTCGCAAAAGTCAAAATGATGCCCAACATAATGCCTTCTTCAATACCGAAAACTAGCACACTGACTAAGGTTGCCAGCTCCGCAATTCCGTCTCCTCGGTCGTATTTCCAAGTATGAAAAATGCTGCGTAATTTCACCAACGGAATAATCGCCATCAAAATAATGACTGCCAACGTGGCTTTGGGAATGTTGCTAAACCATGAACTGAAAAACATCACGGCTAATGCCAAAATAATCGCGGCAATAACCATTGCAATTTGTGTGCGTGCGCCAGCGGTAAAATTCACCATCGTGCGACTAAATCCACCTGCAACAGGCATCCCGCCTGAAATGGCGGTAGCAAAATTTGCCATACCAAGTGCAATCAACTCTTGATTGGGATTGATTTTTTCACTGCGTAAATTCGCAACCACTTTCGCAATGGCGACACTTTCAACGTAGGCAATTAAGGCGATAAAACTCGCGGGCGCGGCTAAAACTTTCCACTTTTCTAAATCAATAAAATCAACACTTAAATGGGGTAAACCCGCAGGAATTTCGCCAACAATCGCAACGTGTTGCGCGGTTAAGTTCCAGTGGCTTACTGCAAGCGTTGTCAATACCACAGCGACCAATGCCGCACATTTGCTGATTGCCGTTGAGAGAGAAACGGATACGCCGCTGACTTTGAGCAATGTTGACAACGGTTTTCCGAAAAAAAACAATGTCCCAAACGCGGCTATCGCAATTAAAAATGTTGTGTTGTTTGTGGCGTGGAAATAAGTTTCGTAGCAATTTATATCTATGCCGCAAGTTGGCGATTTTAATCCCAGAGTTTGCGGTAATTGACTGCCAATAATTAACAATGCTGCGCCGCTGGTAAAACCCGTCAAAACGGGGTGGCTGATAAAATTAACCAATTTCCCCATTCGAAACATCGCCATTAACAACATAATCGCGCCACTTTCTGCCGATAAAATCACGGCACTTTGTAACGGATTTCCAAGTTCAGCAACTTCTGGTGATTTCAATACGACAGCAATCATGATGGCGGCAATCGAAACAGGCCCGACGGAAAGCGTACGACTTGTGCCTAAAACTGCATAAAAAAGCGGTGGTAAAATACTGGCGTAAAGTCCAAATTGTGGCGGCAAGCCCGCTAAAATAGCGTAAGCGATTCCTTGTGGCACAAGCAAAATCGCGGTGATGATGCCTGCAAATAAATCGCCATTAAAATCTTCACGACGATATGTTTTTAACCAACTTAAAATCGGAAAAAATGACATGATTTAAAACTCAATGAGGGCGGATGAGGATTCGAGAAAAGTAAAAATGTTGATGTGACTTTTGAAATAACAACTTCATTTTGAAGCGGGCAACAAACCCCTAAATCAATAATTTATTGAACTTAGTTGTTTGTTGCTTGGACTTAAAAACAGGTGAATTAACTCGCCGCACCGATTTTCGTTGCTTCAGGCACTTCGATTAACGCGCCCGTTTTGACATCGTAAATGTAACCATAAACAGGAATGTCAGAAGGCACGAGCGGATGATTTTTAATGCGTGTGACATCTTCCACGACGCTTTGTGCTAGATCACTAATCGTCAGCCAAGCAATATGTTTCGCTTCGTGCGAACCGCCGCCTTCACAGCAATCGTGCCAACCATTTTCATCAACCGAAGCCGTTTTTAAACTGGTTGCTAACAAACCGCGCATGATTTCATCGGTGAATGTTTCCATGCCACAGTTTGTGTGATGAATCACAAACCATTCTTTTGTGCCAAGTAATTTGTAAGAAATCACCAAAGAACGAATCGCGTCATCGCTGGCGCGTCCGCCTGCATTACGAATAACGTGAGCGTCGCCTTCGCTCAAACCCGCATATTTCGCAGGGTCTAAACGTGCATCCATACACGTTAAAATGGCAAATTGACGCGCGGGCGGCATGGCTAAATCGCCTTTTTCAAAACCTGCAACATAACCACGGTTGGCGAGTAAAACTTCATGGAGAACTTTTGACATAAAACACCTCATTATTATTGTTATTTCGAGTGGGAATTTTTCTTCAATTACTACTTTTTAGTCAACAAACTTTTTCGCGTAACAGGCTTTGTGTGGAATATCAAAACGAATGCCTTTTAACATTAAATCCCAATACATCCACGGGAAGCCCCATTTTTTACCCAGCCACCAAATCCAACGTGGCACACGCGGGTCTAACATCGGGAATGAAGGCGTGATTTTACTGTCATAACTGAACTCCGCCAAAATCACCGTATTCAACGAAGTCACTAATGGACACGAACCATAGCCATCATATTTTGGTGATAACACTTCGGCTTTTATCAAATGCAAAATGTTATCGACCACAACAGGAACTTGTTTGCGAACCGCAGCAGCCGTTTTGGCATTCGTGGTTGAAGCGGCATCACCTAAACCAAAAACGTTGGCATATTTGTTATGTTGCAACGTGTTCGGGTGAACATCAACGCGCCCGTCGGCATTTGCAAGTGGGCTAGTTTTAATAAAATCAGGTGCGCTTTGTGGGGGCGTGACGTGAATCATGTCGAATTTTTCGACAGTTTGTTGTTTGTTGCCATCCGCATCCGTGAATTCAAAAGTTGCGGTTTTCGCTTCGCCATCAACGGCAATTAAATTATGCGCGAAGTGGGTTTTAATGCCGTAATTTTCAACAATTTTTGCCAACGGTTTGGCGAAAAATGGAATGCCAAACATCGCGCCACCGACATTGAAAAATTCAACGCTGATTTTGTGGGCAATACCTTTTTGACGGAATCGGTCTGCCGCCATATACATAATTTTTTGCGGCGCACCTGCACATTTAATCGGCATAACTGGTTGCGTAAATAACGCGCGACCTTCTTTTAAATTTTTAATACATTCCCAAGTATAGTCAACCGTTTCGGGTGAATAATTACTGCACACACCGTTTTTGTTGAGCGTTTCTTTTAAGCCTGCGATTTTGTGCCAATCCATTTGAAAACCTGGACAAACTACCAAATAATCGTAACCAATTACGTCACCATTTTTTAACGTTACGGTATTCACTTCAGGTTGAAACGTATCGGCAAATTCTTTAATCCATTTCACGCTTGATGGAATTAAATCCGCTTCGTTGCGGGTATGTTTTGCTAACGTCGATTCACCGCCACCGATAATGGTGAATGCTGCTTGGTAATAATGTTTTTCACTCGGTTCGATAACGGCGATGTCGATGCTTTTATTCATGCGACGCATATTGTTTGCGACTGAAACGCCTGCCGCACCTCCGCCAACAATCAATAATGTATGATGCTGTGTCATGTTCAAATCCTCATTTTTATTATTTTTGTAGGGGCGCACTTCGTGCGCCCGCATAACGAAATCTAAACAAATGGCTGTTTTCATCATGCGGGTTCACGCCGTGAACCCCTACAATATGTTATTGCTTCCAACCTTCAAAGCCACCTGCCAACGATAAAACATTGGTATAACCCAACGTTTGCAACGTTTGCGCGGCTAACGCAGAGCGTCCACCCGTGCGGCAATAAATTAACACAGCTTTTGATTTGTCTGCTAATTCTGGAATGGTACTTAATTTAAATTCCAATACACCGCGTGGCAACAAGGTTGCATTATCAATGTGACCCGCTGCAAACTCGCTTTCCTCGCGGGTATCAATCAACGTGATATTGCCTTCTGTCAATAATTTACGCGCCATGTCAGCGTTCACTTCAGTGATATTTTGTTTCGCCAATGCCACTAAATCTTGTCCTGTTGTACCCGTTTGCATTTGAATCATGCACAAAGACGTTTCAACATCACGCATTTGAACGGCTCGCTCACGTTCATTTTCATCCAAACCACAATAACGATTTGCAGGCACAGCTTGGTCAAGTAAGCGTGGAACAGGCAAATTTAAATTGTTCATGATGTCGATAAACTGCTCGCGCGTTTTGTTTGCCAAACGGGGATTCGTGCTGCGTTCTTGAATGATGTTGCTCACATAACGCTGTTGATAATCGTGACCAGGATAAACCAACGTGTCGTCTGGAAGCGTGAACAAACGTTGCGTGATGGCATCGTATAACGCGCCCGCATCGCCGCCTTGAAAATCGGTACGTCCACAACCGCCAATAAATAATGAATCGCCTGAAAATAAACGGTCTTGCCACAAAAACGATGTACAACCTGGCGTGTGTCCAGGCGTGGCAATCGCTTTAATTTGTTGACTACCCAACATGAAAACGTCGCCATCTTGAATTTCAACATCGACCAATTGTGCGCCACCAAATTGGCTAACGCAGGTTTTCGCGCCTGTGTGTTGGCGTAACAAGCCACTCGCTGTGATGTGGTCAGCGTGAACGTGTGTTTCAAACGAATAAATCAGTTTCAAATCATGTTGTTTCAAAAACGCCAAATACGTTTCTAAATGCGTGTTCACAGGATCAATGAACGCGGCTTCTTTGCTGGTTTTATCAGCGATTAAGTAAGTGTAAGTCCATGTAGCAGGATCAAAAAATTGTTTAAACATGAGTAACTCCAAAAAATGAAAATTTAATTTTGTTGAATTGTTAAATCTGCTTTTTTCCACGCATTCAAACCGCCATCCATATTGTGAACGTTGGTGAATCCAGCAACTTTCAACATATCAGCCGCTTTGGCAGAGCGTAAACCGCTACGGCATTGCGTAATAATAGGTTGATTTTGATATCGTGTTAATTCGGCGACGCGATTTTGAATTTCACCCAACGGAATGTGAATTGCGCCAGCAATGTGTCCCGTAAATGTGTCCCGTATTCCATTCATCATTTTCGCGTACATCGACAATAACAGCTATTTGTTGCACTTGCATTTCGGCAGCTTGTTGCGGTGAAACTGATGGCATCGATTCCGCGAAAATCGCGGAACTGCCTAATAACGAACCAAGTAATAAAAGTATTTTTTTCATTGCGATTTCTCAACAGGATGATTTTAAAACTAAACATTGCAGCGTTTATGCCAATAATGCGAGGTGCAATGGTAACGTGCTTTCTGAACCTTTTACCTTAAATTTCTTGAACTTATTTAATGTTTCAATGAAACAAAAAGCGTATCAATGAAACAACTTTTGAAACAGGGTGAAATTTTGAAGTTTCATAAAAACTTACCCACATTGAGCCACAATACTGTTGACTTAAGCACAAGCAGTGATGATTTTGCTTTTACGTTTTACCT
>CAZLGN010000143.1:3928-5715 GCA_964558865.1 uncultured Methylomagnum sp. | reverse complement strand
CGTTGAGATTTTGGTTTAATTTCACGTTCTCAACTTTTAACATTTGCAGTTCATGCGCCATGTTTAACGCTACCATCACAGCAATTCTATCGTCGCCGTTAATTTTGCCCGCGTTGCGAATTTTTCGCATTTTGTCATCTAACTGTTTTGCCGATTCAATCAGCGATTCTTGTTCGTCAAAATCACAGGCAATTTTGTATTCTTTGCCCAGAATGGTCAGTGATACCGCAGAAGGTTGTTTGGCATTCATGAATTTTGCTCCATATCTTTTAATCGGTTAATCATCGCTTCAACTTGGGTGCGAGCGAGAGTGGTTTTTTCGAGTAATTTCGCTTTTTCGCGTACCAAAATATCTTGTTTAGTTTTAAGAGAAATGTTTTCAACTTTGATATGTGAGTATTCGTCAATCAATACGTCGAGTTTATTTTCGAGAAATTTTAATTCTTCAGGATAGGATACGTTTGGTTTCATTGCTTCATTTTAAGGTAGTTAAAATCTGTACAGAAGTAGTCATTAAGACAATTAACAATGGTAGCATAAGCCCGTATCAACAACATTATTGAATGGAGAAAAAATGAGTTATGCAACAATTGATGCCATTTTGGTGCAATACGATGGCGAATTATCCGCCGCCGAAGCGCACGGTATGGCAAGCGGTTTATTAGCGGTAAATGGGAAATTTAGCGGCGAAAATTGGCTAAACGAATTATTACAAAATACGCCGCCCACAAGCAATGAACATAAAGCAGAGTTACTCGGGTTGTTTGACGACACGCAAGACGTATTGATAGATGACGAATTTGAATTTGATTTATTTTTACCCGATGACGACGATTCATCGTTACTTGAACGAGTAGATGGTTTGAGACAATGGTGCAAAGGCTTTTTATTGGGAGTGGGATTTGCGAATATCGCACCAAAATTTTCGCAACAAACCCAGGAAATTCTCAAAGATGTTGCCGAAATTACCAAGCTCGACACAGAAATTGAATTGGAAGACGAAGACGCTGAAAACGATTTCATGGAATTAACGGAATACTTGCGGGCGGCTGTTTTAGCGTTGCGGGATGATTTTTCTACGAAAGACTAAAACAAAAAATAGCGCGGCTTCAAAAAAGTCGCGCTAGAACATTATGCGAATTTGTTCAAATTCGGGCATTATTCAATAATTTTATATTTGTCTGCGGATTCGTTCACCCGATCACGCAATTCTTTACCTGGTTTAAAATGTGGAACATATTTTTTTGCTAATGCGACGGATGCACCTGTTTTGGGGTTTCGCCCAATTCGTGGTGGACGCACACGCAATGAAAAACTGCCAAAGCCACGAATTTCAATCCGTTTACCAGCGGCTAACGCTTGGTTCATTTGTTCAAGAATACATTTGACTGTTGATTCGATATCTTTTAAAACGAGATGGTTTTGCTGTTTTGCCAGCACATCAATTAGTTCAGATTTTGTCACCTGCGCTCCTATCAAAAATAAAAAAGGAGACACGACAAGCTGCGTCTCCCTTAAAATCTCACGATTTTATTTTTCCATTTGTTGTTTGAAAATATCACCTAAAGTAGGTGACGCAACGTTTTGTTGTGCCGAAGCCGAGTAATCTTTCGCAGAAACAACATGTTCTTTTTCTGTACGAGGTGAAAAATGCTCTTCTTTCGGTTTCATCGATAGACTGATTGTTTTCGATTTTTTATCGATACCAATAAATTTAGCTTCAATCGTGTCGCCTTCTTTCAAAATCGTTCGCGCGTCTTCAACACGGTCACGTTGAATTTCAGATG
>CAZLGN010000143.1:0-3918 GCA_964558865.1 uncultured Methylomagnum sp. | reverse complement strand
AGATGATCTCAAATAGCCTTCAACGCCATCTTCCAACGTTATAGTCGCGCCTTTTGCATCGACTTCTTTGACGGTGCCTTTAACAGCACTGCCTTTTTCGTGAGTCGCCAAGAAGTTTTGAAATGGATCTTGTGCCAATTGTTTGATGCCTAGCGAAATACGTTCACGTTCAGAATCAACAGCCAAAATGATGGTTTCAAGTTCGTCACCTTTTTTGAAGTCACGAACTGAATTTTCGCCTTCGTCAGCCCAAGAAATATCGGACATGTGAACCAAACCGTCAATGCCACCATCCAAACCAATGAAGATACCGAAATCGGTAATGGATTTGATTTTGCCAGAGATTTTGTCGCCTTTGTTGTGTGTTGCCGCGAATTCATCCCAAGGATTTGGTTTGCATTGTTTCATGCCTAATGAAATACGACGACGTTCTTCATCGATTTCCAATACCATGATTTCAACTTCGTCGCCTAATTGAACCAATCTTCCAGGATTTACGTTTTTGTTCGTCCAATCCATTTCTGAAACGTGAACCAAACCTTCAACGCCTTCTTCGATTTCAACAAAACAGCCGTAATCGGTCAAGTTATTTACTTTACCAAATACGCGCGTGCCAGCTGGGTAGCGGCGTGCGATGTTCAACCAAGGATCTTCACCCATTTGTTTCATGCCTAATGAAACGCGGTTTTTGTCTTTGTCGTATTTCAACACTTTAACGTTGATTTCTTGACCGATTTCTACACATTCAGATGGATGACGAACTCTTCTCCACGCCATATCCGTAATGTGTAACAAGCCATCAACACCACCCAAATCAATGAACGCGCCGTAATCGGTTAAGTTTTTAACTACGCCGATGACTGTCGCGCCTTCTTCAAGCGTTTTCAACAATTCTTCGCGTTCTGCGCTGTATTCTTTTTCAACCACTGCACGACGTGAAAGCACCACGTTGTTGCGTTTTTGGTCAATTTTGATGACTTTGAATTCTAAATCACGACCTTCTAAGAAAGTGGTGTCACGAACTGGACGAACGTCAACGAGTGAACCAGGTAAGAATGCGCGTAATGCACCGACTTCGACTGTGAAACCACCGCGAACTTTGCCGTTAATACGCCCAATAATAGTCGCGTCTTTTTCAAACGCTGTTTCAAGTTCGAACCACGCTTTGTTTTTCTTCGCTTTATCGCGTGAAAGAAGTGTTGCGCCTAAACCATCTTCAAATAAATCTAATGCAACTTCGATTTCGTCACCGATTGAAACTTCTAATTCGCCGTTAGCATTTAAAAATTGCCATTTCGGAATCACGCCTTCAGATTTTGAATGCGTGCTGACGATAATCATGTCGTTTTCGATGTCGATAACGGTACCGATTAACATTGCACCAGGACTCATTTTGGTCTTGGTTAAACTTTCTTCTAGTAATGCAGCAAAACTTTCGCTCATTTTGTTTCCCAAGATTAGTTTTTACGCCAATCTTTTTTGTATAGTAAATAGTTAATAAAAAACCGCAGGTTATCTGCGGCAGTCTGTAAATAAAGTGTCCTTAGCGGACTAAACTTAACACTTCAGCAACAACGTCTTGAATCGACATTATCGAAGAATCAATATAAACAGCATCGGCGGCGGGAACGAGGGGTGAAAATTGTCGTTCGCTGTCACGCTGATCACGTTCTTGTATATCGGCAGTTATCGCGGCAAGATTAGCATCAATTCCTTTCAGTTTCAACTGTTTATAGCGTCTTTCTGCTCTTTCTGACGCACTGGCAGTTAGAAAAACTTTGTACTTTGCGTCAGGAAAAACCACCGTTCCCATGTCACGCCCATCGGCAACTAAACCTGGTAGTTGTTTGAAATCGTGCTGTTTTTGTAACAAAGCGGCGCGAACTGCTGGAATCACCGCAATTTTCGATGCCGTATTTCCTGTGCTTTCTAAACCCAATAAATCTGTGATGTCTTGACCATTGAGCAAAACCGCGCGGTCATCGCCACATTTGAAATGCAAATCCATTGCCAAAGCAACTTCGACAATGTCATCGATGCTGCCGTGTTCAATATCTTTTTCAGTAATTTCAATGGCTAACGCGCGATAAATTGCGCCGCTGTCTAAATAATGCCAACCTAATTTTTGTGCAACTAAACGGCTAACAGTTCCTTTTCCTGCGCCACCTGGTCCATCGAGTGTCAAAATTGCGTCCATTAGTTTTCCTCACTCGTAAGTTGCAAACCTAAATTTGTGGCAAGGTTTTTGAATTCGGGAAACGAAGTGTTGACGTTCGCACAATCCAAAATCGTAATTGGCGCGGTTGCTCGCAAACCCGCGATTGCAAACGCCATCGCAATGCGGTGGTCGCCATGTGATTCAACGGTTCCGCCGCCAATTTGTCCACCGTGAATAATCATGCCGTCAGTTGTGGGTTCAGCATTGATGCCCAAAATTTGCAAACCGTCCGCCATGACTTGAATGCGGTCGGATTCTTTGACACGCAATTCTTCTGCGCCTGTTAAACGAGTTTCACCTTCGGCACACGCCGCTGCAATGAATAAAACAGGGAATTCATCAATGGCTAACGGTACAAGATGTTCTGGAATTTCGATGCCTTTTAATTGTGCTGCCGTGACACGCAAATCGGCAACGGGTTCGCCGCCAACGATGCGTTCATTCAAAACTTCGATATTCGCGCCCATTAAACGCAAAATATCAATTACGCCCGTGCGGGTTGGATTGATGCCGACGTGTTTGAGCAAAACAGTTGAATTCGGCGCAATCGACGCGCCAACTAAGAAAAATGCTGCTGAGGAAATATCGCTCGGCACATCAATTGTCATTGCCGTCAATTTACCGTCAGCGTTGATACTTGCTTGATTTTTATCGACATAAACAGAATAACCAAAACCGCTCAACATTCGTTCTGTGTGGTCACGAGTTGGTGCGGGTTCAGTGACTTTCGTTTCGCCTTGTGCGTACATTCCAGCGAGTAACAAGCACGATTTCACTTGTGCGCTCGCCATTGGCATAACGTAATCAATACCGCTTAATTGTCCTGCTTTACCTGTAATTTCTAATGGGGCTGTGCCTTTATCTGTGGTTTTAATTTCTGCGCCCATTTTTGCAAGCGGTTCGGTGACACGTTTCATTGGTCGTTTCGACAAAGATTCGTCACCCGTTAAAACTGAATTAAAATTTTGTCCCGCCAATAAACCGCTCAAAAGACGCATCGATGTGCCAGAATTTCCCAAATACAACGGAGCTTTCGGTGCTTTTAAACCGTGTTTTCCAACACCGTGAATCGTGACGCAACCTTCGCCTTTTCGTTCAATTTCAACGCCCATATCTCGAAAGGCTTGCAATGTTGCCAGCGCGTCTTCCGCTTCTAAAAATCCCGTAACGTGTGTTGTACCTTCAGCAAGTGAACCAAGCATAATCGAACGGTGTGAAATCGATTTATCGCCTGCAACTCGTGCTTCGCCGTTTAATGAACCGCCGTTTTGAATATGGAATGTTATTTTTTTTATCATTTTTCGTTTTCCAAATTGTTGTAATTTTTGTCATTAGAAACGAAGTACAGTTATCACGCTACTTTTTTTCAATAACTCATACGAATCCCCACTTCTGCGCTACGTCCTGCTTCAGGTGCAAAGTTTCGTAAATACGACACAGAACTGCGGATATTTTCATCAAGTAAATTTTTTCCTTTTGCAAATAACAAAATTTCCGAATTCGCAAAACTCGCCAGTTTGTATTGCGTCCCAATGTTCAACAGCAAATACGCGGGCGTTGATGTTTCATTTTCACCTGAATTGGTTTGTGCTTCACCGCGTGTTAGACGCACATTTCCTGAAAAATCATTTTTTTCATAACTGATTTGTGCGCCATAACGTAACGGCGGCATTCTCGGAACGTCGCCGCCTTTATCAAAC
>CAZLGN010000142.1:0-5756 GCA_964558865.1 uncultured Methylomagnum sp. | reverse complement strand
TGTTGGCGTTTTTATTTCATACGATACTTGAGTATTTTGATCAGTGTTATCGGTTACTCCGAGATGCGCTCCAGACTCGAAAGACATTTTTTGATGATATTCGGGCGTTGACTCGATATATTTGCTTCGATAATTGGCGACAGCTTATGGAATTTATGCTTAAAGGACTTGAAATTCCTATTCCTGAAGCCGTTTGATTTCATAATGAGAATTGCTGTTTTAAAAATGCAATCACACACTGCTCTGTGCGTGGGCAGTTTAGCCGATGTCATGGCAATTTAACCGCCGATTTTTACATCACTTGTAAGTGCAACACCTCCCTAAAAACATTGTGTGGTCATGACATGCAGATTTGGTGTGAAGCAGTAAAGTTTTGGCAAAATAATACAAAATCCTGAGCTGACATGGGTTTTGAAATAAAATAACCTTGTAACATTGTGCAACCAGCCGCTTTTAAAAAATTTACATGATCTTCGCTTTCAACACCTTCGGCAATAACGCTAATTCCTAAACCACCAGCCATCGCAATAATTGCATGAATTATCGTGGCATCACTCGCATCATCAATGCAGTTAAGTACAAAAGATTGATCTATTTTTAAAACATCCAGTGGAAACTGTTTCAAATAACTGAGACTGGAATAACCCGTCCCGAAATCATCCATAGCAAATCGAATGCCCGCATGCCTCAAATTTGTGAAAGTGCGTAAGCATTCTTCAGTGGGACGAAGTAAGCAGCTTTCAACTAATTCTAGCTCTAAAATGCCTGGCGCATTGGGAAGAAGACGATTGAGTAAGTCCAAAGTTTTTCGCGTAAAATCTGGATGCCAAAATTGAGAGGGTGCCACATTAACCCCAATATGAAAATGACTATCAACGACACCAGTATTTCGCCACTCTACTAGAGTAATCAGTGCTGTTTCCAGCACCCAGTGTCCGATAGGAATAATCAGACCAGTTTCTTCTGCTAACTGGATAAATTCCGTAGGAGAAATCCAGTTACCTTCAAAATGCCATCGCAACAATGCTTCTGCTCCTACCAAACGACTGCTACGAGTGTCGTATTTAGGCTGAAAATTAAGTGACAATTCATTCAATTCAATTGCCTTCTTTAAGCCATTTTCCAAACTTAGGCGGCGTATATTGCGTTGCTGTAACGATGGATCGTAAAAATAGAACGTGTTTCGACCTTTCGTTTTTGCTTCATACATAGCACAATCGGCATTACTAGTCAGTGTTTCGCTGCTGTTCCCATCATGCGGATAAAAAGCGATGCCAATACTAAAACTTGTGCTAATAGTGTGTTGATGAATACAAAAAGGTTGATTAAGTGTTTGACCAATTTTTCGCGCTATTTCGCTGACATAAAGCCTTGTTTGTTCAACGTCTGCATTAAGATTATTAAGAATGATAATAAACTCATCGCCGCCCATGCGTGCGACCGTATCATGTTCGTTAATTTGTTGGTGTAAGCGTTGTGACACTTCGCGCAATAACTGATCGCCAAATGAATGCCCTAACGTATCATTAACATATTTAAATCGATCTAAATCCAAAAATAAAAGAGCCGCAATGGTTTTTTGTCTTTTCGCTTGCGCGATGGCTAAATTCAAGCGTTCTTTGAGTAGAGTGCGATTCGCTAACCCCGTTAATTCATCATAGTAAGCCTGCCGCTCTAACAACGATTGGTAGTCTTGTACTTCGCGGCGATAATCGCCAAGCCAGGTAATCATTAGATTGAACGCACGCCCTAATTCAAGCAATTCAGGTCCACCGCTTTCTACTGACACAAGCTCTAATTGTCCTTCTGTTACGTTATGCGCTGTGTTACTGAGCTGTTGCAATGGCTGAATAATACGCTTTGTCATGCTAATAAAAATACTAAGACTGATAATTAAAATGACTAATACGACCGCAAAACTTAAAAAAAATGTATTTCTTAAAATTCCTTCAAAATAAATTGGATTCATAACAAGGTGTACTTCACCAATCATTTTTGTTTGCATATCTGTTTCGAGAAAAAGCGCATTTTCATTTTGAAGAACATTACTGCGAATTGGCTGGATAATTTCGGCAAACTCTTGCCCGCCAATATTTTTCCACCAAGTCCAAAATCTCAGTGGCTCAGATTCTTTACTGATAGAGGAAGGCGCGATTTTTGCCAACTCTTTACCGTTTTCATTAAGAATTTCCACATATGCCAGCCCAGAAAGATCGACTAATTTTGCAAGTTGTTTTTCCAAAAGTGCGGGTTGCTGGGTATAAACCGCATATTCACTAGACTCTGCTAACAGACTGACTAGAGCTAAATTATATTCATCGCGAGCTTCAAATTGCACAATCAGCAATTTATAAGTAACGATAAAGCCAACACTCAAAGCGGTTAATAATACCAATGCCGCATTGAGTAAATTAAAACGCTTTGCCATGTTGAGTGATTTAAATAACATCATTGCGAAACCTCAGTCATTTCTGATAACAAACGCTCAGAAATTTGTAATTTCATGTGTTCAGCTGTTTTCAAATTCAGCACAGGTCTTATCTTGCGTGGTGATTGTGGTGTGATTGATGCGGGAGCGATGTTTTGTAATAAAATAGATTTTGCAACTTCAGCGGCTTGCTCACCGATGTCGTCAAAATCCCAATCTAACGCATATAACGCGCCCGCCTTGACCCACTGACTAGATAAACCAATTAGCGGTACGCGATTTCGAAATGAATATAACAATAACTCTCGTATTGTGGAGACATTAAAAGTTGATGCGCCATCAACCGCCCATAGCGCGTCAAGTTGTGAAGGTAAATTATTGATTAAATTTGGAAAATCCTCAGCACCTGTGGCGGGAGCTTTAACAAGGGTAACGCCATCAATTAACGCCTGTTTTTGCAACGACTGAAAAACAGTGTCGCCTTGCTTAGGATCATAAATCACAGCAATTTGCTGTGCATCGGGTAGCAACCGACGTAACCATTGCCATTGTTGTGCGGCAGAAAAACTTAAGCCAACACCTGTGGCTTGACTATTTTGAGATAATTCATCGGTATTCATAATCATTCCCGCAACAATAGGTGTTTTTGTTGTCTGTGTCAGCGCAGAATACGTCGCTGGCGTTCCTAACGTGAGAATCAATTTAGGATGATACGTTTGTAGCAGTTGCTTCAACGCGCTCGTATCATTTTTATCGGGTATGTTTAATGATTGGTAGGCAACGTCTAACTTTGTATTAGATAAATTTGAACGAAAACCTGCGAGCGTCTTTTGATACGGTTCACTATCGTGACTTTGTAAAATTAAAATATCGGTGACTGCCCAAGCTGGCATAGAAGCAGTTAAACCTACAAAAAGAGCGTATAAAAAACGTCTTTTTGGGAAAGCAGTTAACCCTCTTAAAAAACCGCGCATTAGAATTCGTAATTCATGTAGACACGAAAATTGCGTCCATCTTGTGAAACGACATTTGCTGATAACGGCGGACTAGCAGGGTCTAAATATCTTTCATCAAACACGTTATAAAGTCCTCCAGATAATTCCAGACCAGATAATAAGCGTTTAGATAATAAAGTGAGATTGGTAATAGAATAATTGGGGACGCGACTGCCAACGGTCGTTGCCCGTGAACTAACGTATTGCACCTCTAAACCTGCAAAGAGTTTGTCACGCCAAAGTGGTGCACTCAAATTTAATTTGATCATATTCTGTGGTGCATTAGGGGCGGCGTTATAACCATCAATTTTGCTCTGCTGATAGGTATGACTAATGCGTCCTTCAAAATTTTCATAATGCCCTTTCAATTCCGTCTCCAAACCATAAGACTCGGCATTACCTTGATTTTGAAATTGCCTAATGCCATTTGTGGCAACGGTTAAATTGATTAGATTAGTTAAGTTATTAAAATAAGGATTAACACGCAAATCAAAGTAGTTATTTAATCGTTGCTCCCAGACTATTTCATAGGTTTCTATTTCTTCAGGTTTTAATTTTGAATTACCCTTCCAAGGCGTTGAGTTTTCACAACAAGTGTAAATTGACTCAAAAGCATTAGGGGCGCGAAATGCAGTGCCGTACAAAAGTTTAAGTGTCGTGCCATCGAAAGGCTCATAAATTAACCCTAATCGAGGATTAAACGTCCCGCCAAAATTATTATAATGATCGTAGCGTCCTCCAGCCTGAAGGCTCAAATTATCCAAAATACTCCATTCATCCTGAGCATAAATGCCTACGATACTGCTTGTTGCATTATTATTCGCGTATTGAACGTAAGGATTTACATCACTATTAGCCATGAACTGCTGAAAATTATGCCGAAGCTCACTGCCAATGGTGAGTCGATGATCATTGAAAAAAGTATGCCCTAATAAAAATTCACCACCAAACCATTGACCGTGCCAAACATCTTTATTTGTAATCGTTTGTTTTTTTGAATTTTTATAAGGCAAGTCATCATCGAATTCATAACCATCCCAAAAAGCCCGCGCTGTCATATCCCAATCACCTGTGAAATTATGATGATAATTCAAGTCCGCATAAGCTCTGCGGTCGTGATAATTAGTTGTTGGTTCACCGAAGGTAGTACCTGTAGTACCAGTTGGTAAATACTTTTTTCGACCGACCCAGCTACCACTAAACGTGAAATCTTCCCAAGAAATTTTTCCATGCAATCGCTCGACCTCTTCACCATCAAGGTTATGTGCCGTACCCAGACCAGGAAAGTCTAAATTTTCATGACCATCACTGTGAAAATAACTCGCAGATAAAAAAGTTTCTAAACCATTGGTAAATTTTCTTCCATGACTTATTTCTCCTTGATGTGAGCTATAACTCCCTGTATTAGCTGATACACGAACTCCCTGTAAGTCTCGTCCGCGCTGGGTTATGACGTTGACTACTGCAAAAAAAGCACTACTACCATAAAGTGCTGATGCTGGACCGCGTACAACTTCCACGCGCTCGACATTGTCCATATCCACCAAAAAATCACGTCCTAATCCAGCGTAATCTTGTAGATTTTCGTTGACTCTGTGACCGTCGATTAAAACCAAAATGCGGGTGTTATAATCGCCTGGCGGGGCAAATCCACGCACACCTGAATGATTATAAGCGCGGTCGTAAGTTGTGATAAAACCAGGTAGGCTGCCAAGTACGGCTGAAATAGTTCGCCATCCGTAGCGTTTGATTTGTTCGGAATTTATAATATCTACAGAGGCGGGAGCTTTTGTAATCGCTTGCTCTCGACGAGAGGCTGTAAAAACAGAAGGGATTTCACTAAAAAGTAATGTTTGCTCATCAGCGGTTTCTACAGAATCGTCAGCGTAAGCAACAAGAGAAAAACAAAATAACACAGTAGTGAAAATACGATAGGCAAACATAAATAATCATAAGTAGTGGCTCAAAAATATTTTAACATTCAACTTTTGAACAGATTTTCTAAATTTTAACCTCCGAATGATGCGGCTTCAGATGGCTATTTTCCTAAATAAAAAGTGGATTTTCTAGCACACAAAAAATGCTAAAAACTTTTCAGCTGCTACTTATTTCTACTTTTTCCTGATTATAAGACGATTTTAAGAATAATCACTTTCGATTTTTTAGGAATTGAACCAAATTGAAACATCGAATTATCAATCTCAAATTCTCCTGCCTGTAATTTGTCTAACTGACTGCTAATCGGCAAACCAACAAAATCACCATGCGGCAAATTATCTTTCAAAACTAAAACAGGACGTTTTTTAGTCGCTTTCAAATCACTGAAATAAAAC
>CAZLGN010000141.1:0-5830 GCA_964558865.1 uncultured Methylomagnum sp. | reverse complement strand
GGAAGTCGATTTGCCCAGAGCGCAAGCCGCGATGATTGATCAAAAAGACGATACGCCGCCGTTTATTATTTCAATTCAAAACGCTGATGGTGCGGGGAAGTATTTTATTAACGTTGGGAATGGCGAAGATGAACCTGTTACGTTGGAAGAAATTTATCCGCGTATTGATGCGGTTTTGAAAAACAAACCCACCACGCAAATTTTGATTAACGCCGATAAAAATATCGATTACGGTACGGTTGTTGTGACGATGGCAGCGTTGAAAAAAGCGGGCGTGCCGACGGTTGGCTTAATGACTAAATCAGATGATTAACGGCTTCAATGTCTAATCAAAAATTTTCAAAACCTTTTTTCTTGGCATTAGCGTTTCATTTAACGCTATTGGCGTTGTTTGCGTTGAGCGCGTTGTATAAGCCCGCGCCACCACCGCCACCGCCAGAACCTGAAATTATTCATGCAACGATGGTGGAATTGAATCCGCCTGTTGTGAAACCAGAAGTGCCTGTTGAAAAACCTGCGCCAATTCCAGAGCCAACGCCGATTCCACCTGTTGAAGAACCTAAACCCGTGGAGCCACCGAAACCAATTGAGCCACCTAAAAAAGTGGAGCCACCAAAACCGATTGAACCACCCAAAAAAGTGGAACCGCCGAAACCGATTGAACCACCCAAAAAAGTGGAGCCACCGAAACCGATTGAGCCTCCTAAAAAAGTGGAACCGCCGAAACCGATTGATCCACCTAAAAAAGTGGAACCGCCGAAACCGATTGAGCCGCCTAAAAAAGTGGAGCCGCCTAAAGAAGATTTAGCGAAAAAAGCTGCTGCGAAAGCTGAAAAACTCGCCGCCGAAAAAGCTGAGGCACAAAAAGTTGAAGAAGCAAAGAAAGCTATTGAGCGTATAAAATCGAAAGAGGCTGAGGACGCTAAAAAAGCGGAACGCGAAAAAGAGGCGACCGAAAGAGCAGAGGCTAAAAAATCGGAAGAAAAAGCAAATGCAAAAGAATTAGCTGAAAAACTTGCGGCTGAAAAAGCGGCTGCTAAAAAAGAAGCAGCGGAAAAAGCCGAAGCTAAAAAGGCTGAAGAAAAGGCGAATGCCAAAGAATTGGCTGAAAAAGAAAAAGCGGAAAAACTTGCTGCTGAAAAAGCAGAAGCTAAAAAAGCGGAAGCGAACGCTAAAAAAGCGGCGGAAGTTGAAGCTAAAAAAGAAGCCGCTAAAAAAGCCGAGGCGGATAAATTAGCTGCCGAAAAAGCACAAGCTGCCAAAGCCGAAGCGTCAGCGAAACAAGCGGCTGACAAAGCAGCAAAAGATGCCGCTGCGAAAGCGGATGCCGAACGTGCTGCAAACGAAAAAGCGCGGGCGGATGCCGAAGCGAAAAAAGCGGCTGAACGTGAAGCCGCGAATCAAGCCAGAATAGAAGCGGCAAAACAAGAAGCAGCTGCCGCAACTGCAAAAGCAGCGGCTGCTGAGTCTGGGGCAATCGCTAAAGCGAGATCCGATATTGAAGCCAAAATCCACCGTGTTTGGGTTGCGCCGCCAGATAGCGCAAATTTAAAATGTAAAGTTCGAGTAAAATTAGCATCCAACGGTACGGTGATTGATGTCGAAATTCTTCCGCCAGGTAGTGGAGATGAAACGTTCGATCACTCTGTAGAAAATGCGGTAAATGGTGCCTCACCTTTGCCCGTGCCGACAGACAAAGAATTATTTGTACGGGGTGAGTTTAAATCATTTACTTTTAACTTCCATTCCAAATAAAAATGAAAATATAAAAAGGTATAATTCCATGAATTTATTTAAAAAATTGGTTGTAGCATCAATGCTTGGAACGTGTTTTGCGCCAGCTGTATATGCAGAAATGGAGATTGAAATTGTTGAGCGTGCTGAAAGCGCGATGCCAATTGCGATTGTGCCATTTGCGTCACAAGGGGTTCCACTCGATGTAAGTAGTGTTGTGGATTCGGATTTAAAACGTAGCGGCTATTTCAGCACTTTGCCGCCACAACAAATGCCTGCAAAACCCACGTCTGCCGACGCAATTAACTTTCCAAGTTGGCAAGCAGCGGGACAAAATTACATTGTGATTGGGCGCGTGCAACCAAATGGTGGTTCGTATAATATCGAATTTCAATTATTCGACGTGGCAAACGGCTCGCAATTGTTAGGGTATCGAATGTCCGCATCGGCAAATGATTTGCGAAAAGCAGGGCATCACATTAGTGATTTAATTTATGAAAAATTACTCGGTAAAAAGGGCGTTTTTAGTGGGCGAATTGCTTACATAACGACTACGCGCCAAGGTACGCAAAGCAATCACAAATTGATGGTAGCCGATGCGGATGGCGCAAATGCACAAGCAGTTGCCACGTCGGTTGAGCCGCTAATGTCGCCAGCCTGGTCGCCTGATGCACGTCGAATTGCTTACGTTTCGTTTGAAAATAAAACCGCTTCTGTCATTACACAAACATTAGCAACGGGACAGCGTGAAAAAGTCGCTGAATTTCCAGGCATTAACGGTGCGCCCGCTTGGTCGCCTGACGGTTCAAAACTTGCGGTCACATTGTCGAAAGATGGAAATCCTGATATTTACATTTTAGATTTGGGTTCTCGCAACGTGTCGAAATTAACGAAAAATCGTGCTATTGATACCGAACCAACGTGGTCGCCAGACGGCAGAAATATCGTATTTACCTCGGATCGCGGTGGCAAACCGCAGTTGTATTCGATTCCTGTGCAAGGTGGCGAAGAAAAACGCATTACTTTCAGTGGAAGTTACAATGCGCGGGCAAGTTTTTCACCTGACGGCAAATTTTTGACAATGGTTCACGGCAACGGTGGCGATTATCGGATTGGTATAATGGAAGTGAATTCAAAATCGATTAGCGTTTTAACGGCTGGCCCTCTCGATGAATCACCGAGTTTTGCCCCAAATAGCGACATGATTTTATATGCGTCCCGCAAAGGAAATACAGGCTATTTATCCGCTGTTTCTATCAATGGTAGAATGCAGCAACGATTGGTTTTTGATAGCTCTGAAGTACGCGAACCTGCTTGGTCGCCGAAATAAAAATACTTTTTACCCTTAAACATTTAGGAAAAATAAACATGAAATTGACAAAAACGTTGGCAACAATCGCTATTGCAAGTGCATTGGCTTTAGCAGGTTGTAGCGGCGACGAAGAAAAAGACGCAAGTTTGACCGATGGCAGTTTAAACGGAGGCATGAATGATGCGTCGATTAGCGGGTTAGGCGATGGTTCAAGCATGGGCGGTTCAGGTTTTGGCGGTAAAAATGGACGTTTTGGCGGTAAAAATGGCGCAAACGGTTTGCCGCCCGAATTTAGCGATCCAAATAATCCACTTTCAAAACGCACGATTTACTTCATGCTCGACAGCAGCCAAGTTCAACAAGATTTTATTCCTGTGATTGCGGCTCACGCGCGTTATTTATTGGCGAATCCAAGTCAACACATTGTTTTAGAAGGTAACGGGGACGAACGTGGTTCGCGTGAATATAACATTGCGCTTGGTGAGCAACGCTCAAAAACGGTGGCGGCAATGCTGAAGGCGCAAGGCGTTTCGGAAAGTCAATTAGGCATCGTGAGTTATGGCGAAGAAAAACCTGTCGCAATGGGACACGATGAATCATCTTGGGAATTAAACCGTCGCGTTGAAATCGCCTACTAATATGAAAAATTTTCCTGCGCTTTTACTTTTCTGTGTTAGTCCGTTGGTAATGGCAGATTCACTCGCGCCCGTGATTGATAATTCAAATTATCCAACGGGGACACCGACGCAAGCACCTATTTCGGTCAGTGCGCCAATGAACAGCACGTTTGAATTGATGACTCGTTTGGACGAAGCGCAGGTTGAAATTCAACAGTTGAACGGCAAACTCGAAGAGCAAGCGAATATGATTGCAGAATTGAAAAAGAAGCAATCGGCGATGTATGCCGATTTTGATGACCGTTTACAGCAAGTTGAAACGAAATTGAGTGGTGCAAAATCCGCTGAAACATCTACACCCGCTGTGAAAGAATCAGAATCTTCTGTTTCACCTGAACCTAAACCCGCTGCAACACCTGCCGCAAGTCCTGCACCTGCGGCGGCTGGTTCGCAGTCGCCATATCAAGAAGCCTTTGCTGCATTTAAGAATGGTCAGGTTGCTGAAGCAATTGCTCAATTTAATGCGTTATTAGCCAAAGACCCGACGAATTTGTTGGCAAACAACGCCCAATTTTGGTTGGGCAAAGCCTATCGTGTGAACAAAGATTCTGGCTCGGCAAAAAAAGCCTTTAATACGCTGTTAGAAAAATATCCAACCAGCCAAAAAGTTCCCGAAGCTCTTGTTGATTTAAGTAATATCGAAATTGAACAAAAAAATCCTGCAAAAGCCAAAGAGTATTTAACGCGCGTGATTACCGATTTTCCAAGCTCAAAATCGGCTGAAGTTGCCGCTAAAAAATTGCAACAACTCAATGGCACACCGTAAATGCTAAGAATTAGCGAAATTTTTTATTCTTTGCAAGGCGAATCAAATACGGTCGGTTTGCCAACGGTTTTTGTGCGTTTAACGGGTTGTCCGTTGCGTTGTAATTACTGCGATACAAGTTATGCGTTTTCGGGCGGTGTGAAAATGTCGCTCGCCGATGTTCTTACTGAGATTAAACAATATAACTGCCAATATGTTTGCGTGACAGGTGGTGAGCCGCTGACACAACCCGAATGTTTAGATTTATTAACAAAATTAGCAGACGAAAATTTTAACGTTTCACTCGAAACTAGCGGCGCGTTAGACGTGTCAAAAGTTGATAGCCGAATCGTAAAAGTTATGGATTTAAAAACGCCAAGTTGTGGCGAAATGGAAAAAAATCGTTATGAAAATATCGAGTTTTTAACCGCGCAAGACCAAGTGAAATTCGTCATTGCAAACGCCGTCGATTACGATTGGGCGAAACAAATTATGGTGGATTATGATTTGGCGCGACGTTGCCACATTTTATTCTCGCCTGTCGTGCCGCAACAAAATCCTACCGAATTGGCAGAAAAAATTTTAGTGGACAGATTGCCTGTGCGTTTCCAAATTCAACTTCACAAACTCTTGTGGCAAGATGCACAAGGAAAATAAATGCAAAAAAGAGCAGTCGTTTTACTTTCAGGCGGTTTAGATTCCGTGACCGTTTTGGCAATGGCGCAAGCGCAAGGCTATGAATGTTTCGCGTTAAGTTTCGATTACGGACAGCGCAATAAAGCCGAATTACAAGCAGGTGAAAAAATCGCCGCCGATTACGGTGTTGTGCGAAAAGTCGTGAATTTAGGACTTGGTTCAATTGGCGGCAGCGCGTTGACCGATTCCGAAATTGCTGTGCCACAAACGTTAGAAACAGGCATTCCCGTGACTTATGTGCCTGCACGAAATACGGTTTTTCTATCACTTGCGCTCGGCTGGGCAGAAGTGTTGCACGCACAAGATATTTTTATCGGCGTAAATGCGGTTGATTATTCGGGTTATCCTGATTGCAGACCTGAATTTATTGCCGCATTTGAAACGATGGCAAATTTAGCTACCAAAGCCAGCGTTGAAGGTGAACCGTTTAAAATTCACACGCCACTGATTCATTTGAGCAAAGCACAAATTATTGAAGCAGGCACAAAACTGGGCGTGAATTATCAGCAAACCGTTTCGTGTTATTCGGCAAATGAAAACGGGCAAGCCTGCGGAACGTGTGATGCGTGTCGATTACGCAAAGCAGGATTTGAAGCAGCAGGGATTGAAGATTCAACGCGCTATGCGATTTAACAAATTTTTTATTTTTTACATAATGAGGCAACA
>CAZLGN010000140.1:0-5860 GCA_964558865.1 uncultured Methylomagnum sp. | reverse complement strand
AAAAGTCGAATTAACGAATTAGGTTTTGAGTTTGAAAGTGAAGCTGAATTAAACGAGGCGTTTGCCCGTTTCAAACAATTAGCAGACAAAAAACACGAAATTTTCGATGAAGATTTGCAAACGCTAATTTCTGAAACTTCGATTGAAGCCGAAGACGAACATATTAAATTAGTCGCATTGAAAGTGTGTTCAGAAACAGGCGAAGTACCAAATGCCGTCGTGACGTTGCGTGTAAATAACCAAGAAGTTACAGGTAATTCAATCGGTGGCGGTGTTGTTGATGCGACGTTAAAAGCAATTGAACAACTTGTGAAATCGGAAGCCTCTCTTGAACTGTATTCGGTGAATAATGTGACGAATGGCACCGATGCACAAGGTGAAGTCACGGTACGATTGGAAAAAGCGGGGCGAATTGTGAATGGTTTGGGCGCGGATACTGACATTGTTACCGCTTCAGCAAAAGCGTATATCAACGCGCTAAACAAATTGCTCAACGTAAATGCGCGTCAACATCCGCAAAAGTCTGAAGTTTAAAAAATTTAGTGGGCAATTCATAAAGTTTGTTTGCCCACGACAAAACTCTCTTAAAACTTGAAAGAATCCCCATGAAATTCGTAGACCCCAAAACTGACATTGCGTTCAAAAAAATCTTTGGCAACAACGCTCACAAGAGCATTTTGATTGAGTTTTTAAACGAAATTTTAGAACTTGATTATCCTATCGAAAGCGTTGATATTGCCGACACCTATCAACCTCCAAAAATTTATGGCTTAAAAAGTACCAGCCTCGATATTAAAGCCAAAGACCAATCAAAACGTGAATTTATTATTGAGATGCAAGTCATCAAAGAATCTTGGTTTTCACAACGCGCTATGTTTTACAGCAGTAAAGCCTATAGTCAACAACTTGCAATTGGTGGCAATTATCAAGAACTCAAACCTGTTATTTTTCTCGGCATTTTAAATTTTGAAGCCTTTGAGCATGAATCACATTTTTCACGTTATTTATTGTTGAACAGTGAAACTAAACAACATGATTTAAAAGAATTGGAGTTCAATTTTGTCGAATTACCTAAATTTACTAAAACAGAATACGAACTCGACACCGTTGCGGATAAATGGATTTATTTCATTCAACAAGCCATTAAGTTAGACCACATTCCAGAAAATACAGATACTCCCGCGTTGAAATTGGCTTATGAAGTTGCCGCACAACATAAATGGTCGGCAAAAGAACTTGAAATGTATGAAGCTGAAGAAATGGAAATTCACAGACGCAATAACATACTTCAAACGGCGAGAATGGAAGGACTTGCTGAAGGTGAATTGAAAGCCAAATACACTATTGCAAAAGGAATGCTCACCGAAGGTTTAGCAATCGAAGTTATCGCAAAACTTACAGACTTAACCCAAACAGAAATCGAAAATTTACAGTGTATTTACTAAGTAAAACATTGTCTTACTCACCTTGGAAATAAAAAGAGGTTTTATATAGTTATGAAATTACCGCGTCACACACAATCGGGTTTTACCTTATTAGAGTTACTTGTTGTTTTGGGAATTATTGCGATGCTCGCGGGTATTGTCGGGCCGCAAGTGATGAAACATTTGGGCGAATCCAAAACCAAAGCTGCAAAAGTACAGGTCGAAGATTTTTCTGCTGCCCTCGATATGTACAAATTGGATATGGGTAAATATCCGACTTCTGAACAAGGTTTGCAGGCGTTAATCGAAGCTCCTGAAGGTTCAAAACGTTGGAATGGTCCGTATTTGAGAAAAGCAAAAACACCTGTTGATCCTTGGCAAAACGAATACCACTATGCGTCACCTGGCACGCATGGAAAATTTGATTTATTTACCTACGGCGCGGACGATAAAGAAGGCGGCGACGGCGAAGATCAAGACATCAATAATTGGGAATAAATGCGCTCAAACGCTGGTTTTACCTTGCTCGAACTGATAATAGTTTTGGGTATTATGGTGTTAGGTTTTGGCGCGGTAGCGGTGAATATGTCTGCGGGCAATGAGTCAATGGCATTAAAAGCTGCTGCGCGGGATTTAACATCAGGTTTGCGTTATGTGCGTTCTCAAGCAATGATTTCGCACACGCAAACCACGTTAGATTTCAATCTTAACAACAATAGCTATTCGTTGACTGGACAAAATAAAACTTACGAAATCCCTGAAAATATCGACGTAACCATTAACACGGCACAAGATGAACTCCACGACGGTACGGCACATTTGCGATTTTTTCCTGACGGCTCTTCAATTGGTGGACGTATTACGCTCGAAAAAAACAAACTTTCTCAAGAAATCAACATCAATTGGCTGACGGGACATGTTTCATTAGCAGAATAAAAAAACGCGACTTTTTAGGGTCGCGTTTTTACCATCACAACAAAATATAAACGTTTGTCTTAATTCAAAAATTTGTAACTTGAAATCTCGCCGTAGCTGCTTTTCAGCATTTTTATTGCCTCGGCGGCAATATCCGCTTTAATGCGAATCTGCTGAACTTTGCCGTTTTTAAATTTCACTTCAAATAAAAAACTCATGTATTTTTCCTATTTTTTCTTACCGTAACCACGTTCTTGAAGCAGAGACATAGCGGCGATTTTCATATCGCCAGAACTTGATTGAAATTTTTTCTTCAGTTCATCATCACTGTAACGACGATATTCCGACTTTAATCGGTTAATGTTTTCTTGTTTTGCTTGCATTGAATTCACTGCACCTTTGCCTAAATCAAGCAAAAAACTTCCAAATCCCATTTTTCCCCCAAAAATTTATGAACGCTTCTAACTACGAACTAATCGAACGTAATTCAATTCTTTCACAGGGTTAGATGCAGACATAACATGACCACCACCAAAACCCAGTACATACATTGCTCGACCAATTAACGGATTTGTTGAAGTTGATGACCAAAAAAACTGACCAAAATCATCATAAGGCGTTTTTTGAAACACATCTGTGTTAATTGCAGGTTTGCGACCTTGTTCCCAAATACTTTCCAATTCGTGCTGCGTTGGCAATCGCCAATCATAAAATCCAGAATAAGAGCCACTGCTATTTATTGATTCAATCATGGCAACAGCATGATTCCAGTTCATTTTTCGAGCGTCACCTTTTGTCATTCCACTGTCCCAAGATTGACCAATTGCATAGCGACACCATGTCAATCCCGTTGTGTTATCAAGCGCAGTGCCGTTGTTGTAAGCGATAAATCTGCCAATTTTTAATTCATCATCAACTTGCCCCATAAGTGCCTGAAGTTTTGTGTCGGCAACTTTACCTATTTCTTGCGCTGCGGTATCAACTAACGCATCAAAAAGATTGCTAAAAAAACCGCCTGATTTTTGAGGTGTTTTTGTTTCCATTTTCTTTTCCGTAAAATGATGTTCTTAAAATTTTAACTATCTGTTTTTCTTGTTTATTTCTAACTGGCATTTTGTACAAATACCATTGTGAAAATCTTTTTTCGTGCTGTTGTGATAAAAATCAGACAACGGCTTTTGTTTTTTGCAGTGTCCGCAAACTTTTTTTAATTCTGCTGGCATATTTACAATTCCTAAATGAAGTTTTTAATTTTTCTAGTGTAAAATTCTGCTCACTTATTTACTATCAACAAACAGTGGTTAAGCACACCCTTTTAGTGTGGATTTTATGAAAATACATGAAAAAATACGTTCAATGCGTGAATCCAACGAGTGGTCACAAGAAGAAATGGCAACCAAATTGAATATGTCTGTAAATGGTTATTCCAAAATCGAACGGGGCGAAACAAAGTCTTACATTCCAAAATTGGAGCAAATCGCAAAAGTGTTTGATGTTCACCTATTTGAATTGATGGCTGACGATAGAAACGTTTATTTGATTAGTGACAATGGAAATAACTGGTGCAACGTTATCGGTTCATCAACCGAAATCGCGTTTGAAATCCAAAAACTTCAAATGCAACTTAGCCACAAAGATGAAATCATTGAATTTCAAAAGCGAGACATTGCGCGATTGGAAGAAATTATTACGTTGTTCAAATCCATACAACCGAATTAAATCAAAAAGGAAAAACGTATGTTTGCAATCCGCCAAATTATTGATGACCCGCAAGAGTTTGTTGCGATTCCACCAGAACTTCGCCATCGTCGCACAGAAGTTATTTTCATCGCACTTGACTACGAAAAACAAACAACACTAACTGCAATTACGCCGCGTGCGAATTGGTTTGAAAACTATAAAGCCGAAGACGATATTGATTTTTGGGAGAATCTGCCCGTTGATGAGGGTATTGAGGATGAATGGGAATGGTAAAACGTGGTGAAGTTTATTGGGTAAATCTTGACCCAACAGTTGGGTCAGAAATTAAAAAAAATCGCCCAGCGTTAATTGTTTCACCAGATGAGTTAAATGAGGCTTTACCGCGTGTCATTATTGCACCTTTGACTAGCAAAGGTCAGTCACTGGGTTGTCGCCCTGAAATAAACTTTCAAGGACGCTTTGCACGCATTTTGTTAGATCAAATTCGCAGTGTTGGTAAACGCCGTTTGGGCAATAAAATCGGCGAAATCGATTTAATCGTTTGGCACCCATTATTGTTAGAAATGCTGAAGTAATGACTAATCAACGTGGTTTTTCATTACTCGAAATGCTGATTGCATTTTCAATTTTGGCTATTTCGCTGGGAATTTTGCTGAAAATTTTTTCGACTGGCATCATGACGGCACAAGTCGCTGATAATTACACCAACGCGGTACAAATTGCGACGAATTTAATGGCAAAAACAGGCGTTGAAACACCTTTAAAAATCAGCGAAGAATTAGGAATCGAAAACGATTTTTATCATTGGCGAGTGCGCGTTAATCCACAAACGTTTATCTCACCAGAATTAGATTTGCGTGATTTGCCTGTCGATTTATTTAATGTGAATGTATTGGTTTGGTGGGGCGATGATGCGAAAACAGACGACCGCGTTTTGGAATTAAACACCTTAAAATTGGCGGCGAAAAGTGAACCGTAATCCAGTACACTATTCAAAGCCGCATTGGCATTGATTATTTTTCATTTTTTGGATTTTTATATGACACATTTTTCTTTAACTGCCATCTCACCAATCGACGGACGTTACGCTGATAAAGTTGATTTATTGCGCCCTATTTTCAGTGAATTTGGTTTAATTCGTTTTCGCGTACAAGTTGAAATTCGTTGGCTGCAAGCCTTGGCGAATCAAGCTGAAATTATCGAAGTCGCGCCATTTAGTGAAATGGCAAATCAACAACTCGATGCTATTGTTTCGCAATTTTCAGAAGCTGACGCTGAACGAGTAAAAACGATTGAAAAAACCACCAATCACGATGTAAAAGCGGTTGAGTATTTTTTAAAAGAAAAAATCGCTGGCAATGCAGAACTCGAAAAAGTGAGTGAATTTATTCATTTCGCTTGCACGTCCGAAGACATCAATAATTTATCTTACGCGCTGATGTTGAAAGCGGGGCGGGTTGTGATTTTAGAGCAAATCGACGCGGTCATTTCGTCACTCACAAAATTAGCAAAAGAGACCTCCGCGCAACCGATGTTGTCTCGCACACACGGACAATCTGCAACCCCGACAACCGTCGGCAAAGAAATCGCTAACACAGTGGCGCGTTTGAATCGTCAAAAAAACCAACTTGAAAAAGTCGAATTACTCGGCAAAATCAATGGCGCAGTAGGAAATTACAACGCTCATGCCGTGGCGTATCCTGAAGTGAATTGGGCAGATTTTGCTGAAAAATTTGTGACTTCATTAGGTTTAACATTTAACCCGTACACCATTCAAATCGAACCGCACGATTACATTGCTGAATTTTTTCACGCCCTTT
>CAZLGN010000139.1:0-5862 GCA_964558865.1 uncultured Methylomagnum sp. | reverse complement strand
CAGCTTGCATTGCTTGTAATTGTGATTCTAAAGCGTCAACTTTTGCGTTGCTGCTGTTTGAATGTGAGAACGATGAAGTATGCGTTTCAGTTGTATGGTAAGTCGGTGCTTTTTTTGCGTGTTTATGTGCTTTTTTAGCGGCATGTGCCGACGCTTCTGGGGCGATAGTTGCAGCAGCGAATGCTACTAATGCAGTTGTAACGCCTAGAGCTAATTTAGTTTTTGTCATGTTGTTATCCTCTATAAATTGCTATGGGTTAAAAGTTTAAAATTTGTTTTTATGCAACAAAACTCATTTCACAGTGGCGATAATACCAGCAAAACTATTTCCTTACAAGTTTTAACACCATTTTTAAAAGTTGCATATTTCGTTATTTATCAATAAGTAAGGTCATCAACTGGATTTTAATAACAGCTTGTTTAAAAAAAACAACAGGGTTTTAGTTTTTGGCACTATGTTTATTTTCGTTTTTATTTCCACGTCACAATCAAAATCCGTGCGTGTTATCATTTGAACACCGTAAAACAACAATAAAACATTAAAGGATTTATACATGAGAGGCTTGTTTTTACCCGCTATTACGTTAATGAATAAATTGGGCTACACCAAAAAATTCATGGTCTTAGGGCTAATTTATCTCATATCCATTACTGTTATGTTTTCCAGTCTATATCGAAATTTTTCAGAAGTTATTGTTTCAGCTGAACGTGAATTACAAGGTGCCACGTTAATTAAGCCTTTAACGCAAACAATTCAGTATATTCAACACCATCACGGCGTTTTTACATTGTCACACGACATGGCTATGCGTGCAGAACAAGTCAAAATTGAAAAAGATTTAATTTCCAACATTTCTTTTATGGACAACGCACTGCCTTATGACACATTACTGCTACCCGATGCGACCCGCTTAAACAAAGAATGGCGTATCATCAAAACTAACTGGCATGGTTTGCGTTTGAAAAGTGAAAATTGGTCAGCCGAACAAAATTTTGCCGCATACAATGAATTACTTGATCAATTACGGCAATTCAAAGAATTACTCAGCGAGTATTATTTATTAACGTTTGATGGTAATAGAGACAGTTATTACTTAATCGATATTGTGATTAACAAATTGCCTGATGTTCTTGAAAAAATAGAACAATTACACGCCGTCAGCGCAACTGCGCTAATTACGCAACAATTATCTGACAATCAAAAAAATCAAATTCTAGTGTTGATGGCAGAGTTAAATCAAAGCCTCAAAGTTTTTGATTACGCGCTTGAAAAAACGGGCAAAACCAATTTATCGTTGCAATCGGCAATGACTAGCGTTGCGAAGGAAACACTTAGAACGGTTTTGCAAGTGACGAATGCTGTCAATAACGATATTTTGACTAAACGTTTTCAACGTTCATCCTATGATTTTTTTACACTTAATGCACAAGCTATCGACAAAATTTATGCTCAAAATTATGAAATTTTATTACCAACCTTAGAATCTTTATTAAAGCAACGCATTTATCAAGCCAAAAAATCGCTTTTGTTCAGTATTGGCAGTGCCGCGTTATTATTTCTTATTGCTCAGTATTTTTTCATAGGCATTTATTACGCAATGATGGGGAACATTCGTTCACTTGCCCAGTCAGCACAAAAATTTGCGGACGGAAATTTGTCGGCGAGAATTACGTTAGAATCTCAAGATGAACTTGCGTTAGTGGCACATAATTTCAATGCAATGGCTTCCAGTTTTCAACAATTACTCACTGTTCATTACGAAAATGAGGCGCGTTTAAATTCCAGCGAAGCGCATCTTCGGGCTTTGATTCAATCCATTCCCGATTTGATTTGGTTGAAAAATAGAGACGGCGTTTATTTGTCGTGTAACACCATGTTCGAGCGTTTCATTGGTGTAAAAGAAGCCGATTTAATTGGCAAAACGGATTACGATTTTGTCAGCAAAGATTTAGCGGATATATTCAGAAAGTACGATCAGAAAATTATGGCAACAAATGCGGTTTTCGTCACCGAAGAAAATGTGACATTTGCCGATGATGGTCATCAAGCCGTTATGGAAACTATAAAAACGCCCTTGCATGATAGCAACGGCAAAATTATCGGCGTATTAGGTATTGCGCGAAACATTACAAAACGTAAAAAAGCGGAAGACGCATTGCGAAAATACTCGTTAGCGGTGGAACAAAGTCCAAGTGCGATTGTGATTACCGATTTGAACGCTAAAATTGAATATGCCAATGCCGCATTTACACGCACCACGGGTTATAGCTTAGAAGAAGTGCTAGGCAAGAACCAAAGCATTTTGAACTCAGGTAAAACATCAAAAGACACCTTTAAAAATTTATGGAAAACCATTGGTAGCGGTGAAATGTGGAAAGGCGAACTCATTAACCGCCGCAAAGATGGCAGTGAATATATTGAACTCGCCTTAATCACACCTGTTCGTCAGCGAAATGGTGAAATTAGCCATTATTTAGCCATTAAAGAAGACATTACCGAACGGAAACAACTCGAAGTTGAACAACGAATTGCTGCAATTGCATTTGAATCACAAGAAGGGATTGTCATTACCGATGCGAATAATGTGATTATTCGAGTGAATCAAGCCTTTACCACCATAACGGGCTACAGCGCAGAAGAAGCAATTGGTCAAACGCCAAGTTTATTAAAATCGGGACGACACGATGATGATTTTTATAAGGAAATGTGGGAGAAGGTTGTTGCTACGGGGTCGTGGCAA
The DNA here is from genome assembly GCA_964558865.1 of uncultured Methylomagnum sp. Lineage (GTDB taxonomy): Bacteria > Pseudomonadota > Gammaproteobacteria > Methylococcales > Methylomonadaceae > UBA10906. The sequence goes on along the minus strand of CAZLGN010000139.1, from coordinate 3,121 downwards.
GGTGAAATTTGGAATTGTAATAAAAACAAGGAAATTTATCCCGAATGGTTAAATGTTACTGCTGTTAAAGATGAAAATAATCAAACGACGCATTATGTCGCAACGTTGGTGGATATTACCGAATACAAAATTGCTGAAGAAAAAATCAAACATTTGGCGTATTACGATCCACTGACGGGTTTGGCAAATCGACGTAAATTGACAGAACGTTTAAATCACAGCATTGCAATGTGCAACCGTGAAAACACACAACTTGCCGTGTTGATGATGGATTTAGACCGATTCAAAACAGTGAACGATACACTTGGACATTTAGCGGGGGACGAATTACTTAAACAAGTGAGTGAACGCATCGGCGCACGTTTACGCAGCACGGATTTAGTGGCGCGATTGGGCGGTGACGAGTTTGTGGTATTGCTCGAAGATATTTCGCATCAAGATGATGCGGCTCGTGTGGCGACTGAAATCGTGTTCGATTTATCTGAACCTTTTGTACTAACGCAAAGTGATGATGTACGAATTGGTTCAAGTATTGGTATCGCGCTTTATCCTCAACACGGCGATACGCCTGAATTGCTAATGGATAATGCGGACATTGCACTTTATCAAGCAAAAGATAACGGACGCGGTTGTTTTTCCTATTTTTCTGAAAGTTTAACCATTGCCGCGCGGGAACGATTGGATTTAGAAGCGCGTTTGCGACGAGGCATTGAACAAGGTGAATTGCGTGTTTATTATCAAGCGCAAGTGGATATTTTAAGCGGTAAGATTATTGGTGCGGAAGCCTTAGTACGTTGGCAAGATCCGACAGACGGTCTAGTTCCACCGTATAAATTTATTCCGATTGCGGAAGAAACTGGGCTGATTATGCACATCGGCGAGTGGGTATTGCGCGAAGTCTGTCGCCAAGGACAGGAATGGATAAAGTTAGGATTTTCACCCATTCGATTAGCGGTAAATGTATCGCCCGCGCAATTTAAACGGTGTGACATGGTGGAATTAGTGACAAAGGTTTTGGCGGAAACAAATTACCCAGCGGAATGGCTCGAACTGGAATTAACGGAAAGTGGTTTGATGGAACATCAAGAAACGGTCATTAACATTCTGACAAAATTGCGTGAATTGGGTATTCATTTGGCAATTGATGATTTTGGCACGGGTTATTCGTCTTTGTCGTATTTGAAGCGTTTTCCGTTAGATGTTTTGAAAATTGATAAAAGTTTTATCGACGATATTCCGCATCATGCTGACGATATGGCAATTGCGTCAGCGATTATTTCGATGGGACAAACATTGGGCTTTAAAGTCTTGGCGGAAGGGGTAGAAACAGTGGCGCAGTTAGACTTTTTGAAATCGAAAGGCTGTGACATTTACCAAGGCTACATTAAAAGTAAACCGATTCCAGCAGATGAATTTGTTAAATTATTGCTATTGAAAAATGTGCTATAGCGGCGTTTTAGCATTTTCAGTCGCATTCACTAACGCATCAATCATTTCATCGCCTTGTGCAATATGCCCTGAATTTGGCAATACAACGTAATTTGCTTGTGGCAAAACTTGGTGTAATTTCCACGCGGCTTCAATCGGACAAACCAAATCATTTCGCCCGTGTATAAGAGTAATGGGCAAATGCTGCAATTTTTCACAATGTAACAGCAATTCATTTTCGGCTAAAAAGTAAGAATGTTTTGCGTAATGAATTTCCATGCGAACTTGTTTAATATCGCGTTCAGTAACGTGTTCGTCCCGTAATTCAAATACATTTCCTAAAGCAACTTGACCGCCCCACGCTTGCCAGGCTTTCACCACGCGCCGAATGGCTAATTCGTCTTTGCCCCATAAAACACGACATAAATCCGCCAGCAAATTGTCGGTGCATTGATAATTAGGAATGCTATCAATAATGTGTTGCCACGTTTCGGGATAAATTGACGCGACACCGTATTTGCCTAAAAACCAGTGCATATCTTGCAATCGTGCCAAAAAAGTGCCGCGTAAAATCAGAGCTTGTACGCATTCGACGTGTTTTTGAGCATACGCTAATGACAGTGTTGCGCCCCAAGAACCGCCGAATAAAATCCATTTTTTGAGATTTAAAAATCCTCGAATCTGTTCCAAATCTGCGATTAAATCGAATAACGTATTATTTTCTAATTCACCAAAAGGTAAAGAACGTCCACAACCGCGTTGGTCGAATAAGATAATGTGATAATACGCAGGATCAAAAAAACGGCGATGGTCGGGTTTGCAACCTGAGCAAGGTCCTCCGTGCAGAAAAACAATTGGTACGCCATGTGGATTACCACATTGTTCGACGTAGATAGAATGCACGCTGTCGGTTTTTAAAAAAAATTGGTTGAATGGCTCAATTGATGGAAAAAGTGCTTTCATAATTTTAGTGAAGAAAATAAAACTAATTACTTTAAGTCATAGATTTCAATAAGACAATTCTAAACATTGACGCAACTAGGTTATAAAAATATAATCAGCGGCTATTTATAGATTAAATTCTTAATTTTTGGAGTTCACGCAATGTATGCGGTAATTGAAACAGGCGGTAAACAGTACCGTGTAGAGAAAGGTACTTACTTAAAAGTAGAAAAATTAGAACTTGGCGAAGGCGATAGTATCGAATTCGATAAAGTTTTAATGATTGAAGACGAAGGTAATGTGAAAGTTGGCTTGCCATTTATTGATGGCAGTAAAGTTACAGCTACCGTTTTATCACAAGGTAGACACAAAAAAATCAAAATCGTTAAATTCAGAAGACGTAAGCACCACATGAAAACAATGGGGCATCGTCAATACTATACTGAAATCCAGATTACTGGCATTTCTGCTTAATAAGAGGAGTTTAAAATGGCTCATAAGAAGGCTGGTGGCAGTACCCGCAATGGACGCGATTCCCAATCAAAACGCTTAGGTGTCAAACGCTACGGCAGCGAAACTGTTACCGCAGGCAGCATCATCGTTCGTCAACGTGGCACACATTTTCATGCTGGCACAAATGTCGGCATGGGCAAAGATCATACTTTGTTTGCTAAAGAAGACGGCGTAGTGCTTTTTAAAGTACAAGGTCCTAAAAACCGCAAGTTTGTTAGTATCGTAACAGCGGCATAAA
>CAZLGN010000138.1:0-5889 GCA_964558865.1 uncultured Methylomagnum sp. | reverse complement strand
CCTGCGTCATTTTGGCGAGTCAAGTCGTTTCGAGTTGGGGCAAAAAGAAAGCCTTATCTGAAATTCCGAAAGACCTCCCAAAGCCGACAGAAATTAAAAAACTGCTCGACCAATATGTCATTGGTCAAGATTTGGCGAAAGAAATTCTCGCGGTTGCAGTCTACAATCATTACAAACGCCTGAAACACGAAAATAGCAAAGTCGCAGGGCTAGGCAGTGCCGACCAAAGCGTTGAAATTGGTAAATCGAACATTTTGTTAATTGGTTCATCGGGAACAGGAAAAACTTTATTAGCGAGTACATTGGCGAAAATCGTCGGCGTTCCGTTTGCCGTTGCCGATGCGACAACGCTCACGCAAGCGGGTTATGTCGGTGACGATGTGGAAAACATTTTGGTGCGTTTGCTCGACGTGGCGAATGGCGACATTAGCAAAGCCGAATGGGGCATTGTTTATCTCGACGAAGTGGACAAAATTGCCCGAAGTCCTGAACAAGCGATTGGCACGCGGGACGTTTCGGGCGAAGGTGTGCAACAGGCGTTATTGCGTTTAGTTGAAGGTTCGCTCGTTAAAGTTTCGCTCAAAGGGCGGCGCAAAGATCAAGGTGGCAGCGGTGGTGATTCCGCCATGATTGATACACGCAACATTTTATTTATTTCGGGTGGCGCGTTTCCTGGTTTAGAAAAATACGTTGAAAAACGTTTAATTCCAGCACATACCGCGATTGGTTTTCATGCTGAAATGAATTCTACGGAAAAACCGAAATTAGAAGATATGTTAAATGCCACGCAACCCGATGATTTGAAAAAATTTGGTTTGATTCCCGAATTCATTGGACGTTTTCCCGTTTTAGCTCCGCTCGAACCGTTAGATGTTGATGCGCTGGTTCGCGTCTTAACCGAACCGAAAAATGCGCTCGTCAAACAATATCAGCAGTTATTTTCGTTTGACGATGTGGAATTAGAATTTACTCAAGATGCGCTTGCTGAGGTCGCCAAACAGGCAATTGAACACAATACAGGCGCACGCGGGTTGCGAGGCATTATGGAAAAAGTGTTGCGGCGGATTATGTTTGATATTCCTTCACACGAAAATGCCGAACGTTGCATCGTCAACGCCGAAGTGATTAAAGGTGAACAAGACGTTGAAGTCATCGAACACGAAATTTTAGAACTTGAAAAAGCCACCCAATAACCCACGAGAAAAATCATGAGTACACAAGACATTATCGAAAAACAACTCGCCGACAACGCGGTGATTCTTTATATGAAAGGCGTGCCGACTGCGCCAGAATGTGGATTTTCTGCCAAAGCGGTAGGAATTCTAAACGCGATTAAAGTCCCTTTTGCGTATGTAGACGTTTTGAAAGCACCGTTTATTCGGGAAAAATTGCCAAAGATTTCAAAATGGGCAACGTTCCCACAATTGTTTATTAACGGTGAACTCGTGGGCGGGTGTGACATTATCGAATCGATGTCGAATGACGGAAGTTTATTGCCGATGTTGCAAGCAACCGTTAAAACCGATTCAGCCGTTGTGACGCATTCCGAAGTATCGAATTTAATCGCGCAAGCCTATCCAAAAGCAAAAATCAGCATCGAAGGTCAAGGCTGTGATTTAACGATTAGCGTGGTGAGTGAAGATTTCGCGGGTTTGCCGCTGGTCAAACAACATCAAGGCGTAATGGCAACATTGAATGATGTTTTAGCGTCAGGACGGCTGCACGCGGTCACGTTAAAAACCTCTATTCCCGAAACAGAACCTGCACCACAAGCGGGTTTGTTACAAATTCAAAGTTAATTTTTTAACCAGGAGACTGTCATGGCAAAAGTAGGTATTTTTTTTGGAACAGATGCGGGAAATACCCGCAAAATCGCCAAACAAATCGCTAAACAATTAGGCGAGGCGGTGGTGGCAGATAAACCCGTTAACATTCGTAACGCAACCGTTGAGGATTTGTTGACGTATGACGTGTTAATTTTAGGCTCGCCAACTTACGGCGATGGTGAATTACCAGGTTTAAGCTGTGGTAATCAAACGGAAGGTTGGGAAGAGTTTTTGCCGACATTAGCGGGTGCAGATTTTTCGGGAAAAACGATTGCGTTGTACGGTTTGGGCGATCAAGAAGGTTATCCCGATAATTTCGTCGATGCGATTGGCAAGATTTACGATGCGTTTAGCGATTGTGGCGCGAAATTCATTGGTTTTACACACAACGAAGGCTACACGTTCAACCGTTCTAAAGCCTTGATGGATGATAAATTTGTCGGGTTGGTTTTGGATGAAGACAATCAAAAAGCGTTAACCGAAATGCGTTTGAATGATTGGTTGAGTGAAATTAGTTCGGCGTGGAAATAAGCGGTTGCCGCCATGATTGAAGAACAAGCCCTCGTCACGCGCATTGAAGCCAATCAGGTTTGGATAAAAAGCCTGCAAAGTAGCGCGTGCGGCGGCTGTGTTCAACAAACTTCTTGCGGCACGGCGACACTCGCAAAATTGTTACCGAAACGTGAATTTGCGCTGGATTGTGATTTGAATTTGCAAGTGGGCGATTGCGTTCGCGTTCAAATTGACGATTCACATTTAATTTTGAGTTCGTTGTTGCTGTATTTATTGCCGTTAATTGTGACGTTGACGATGGTTGGTTTCGCCAATACGTTGCCGATATTGGAAACGTGGTTGCCAGAAATATCATTGGCAACGTTGCTGCTCACTTTTTGGTTAATTCACCATTTTCACGCGCCACTGTTGGTGCAATTTAGTTTGAAACCGCTGATTACAGGCAAAATTTAGTACCAAGTATTGGCGCGTTTGTTTTGAATACCGCAAATACTCGCCTTCCTTTTTCTAAGCCCAAATCGTGCAAACTTTGTTTTGTAATCGTGGCAATCAGCATTTCACCGCCTGCAAATAAAAGCGTCACTTCGGCATAAATAAGGTCTTGCTCAATTTGAATCACATGACACGCAAGGTAATTACGGGCTGAAAATTGTTTGGGGTTATCAATCGTTGCCAACATGATTTCCGAACTGTTCAACAGTAAAAGTACATCCGAATTGAGCGTTAAACCTAATTCTTGAGCATCCGATAGACTAATTGTCGTGATAATTTGCTCGTTACCTTTTAGCTTAATCGTAATTTCAGCACTGACACTGCCGAGCAAAATACTGATAACCGTGCCAAAAAGTTGATTTCTCGCGCTGGTTTTCACGACAAGACGTTGAAAAAGCAAAACCGTATCAGGATTATTTGCCAGATTTTGATTGAGTTGCTTTAAAAAAAGTTGATGGGCGTTTTGCAATTCTTCAAAAAGATAAATCAAGGCTTGTCCCGCATCGGTTAGAACCGTTCCGCCACCTTTTGTGCCGCCGATTGCGGTGGTCACTAATGTTTTAGGTGAACTGTTATTCGCTCTTTCAATAATTTGCCACGCGCCTTTGTAGCTTAAACCGACTTGTTTAGCGGCTTGATTGAGAGAACCACTTTGATTTACTGCTTTGAGTAACTCAATAATTCGATTATCTAAAATACCTGCAAGCTGTAAATTTCCCGTCACCCAAAGTGGCGAAATGTCGTTATTTTGTGTGCGTATTGCCATTGTCTTATCCTAAAAATCAAGTCGCTATTTACTTTAGTATATAGCGAAGTATAATGCACTCGAAAGCGATAATCATACAAGTTATCGTTTTTTAACTTTGTGTATTTTTGGAGAAGTGATTATGAAAATCAGTGCAAGAAATCAGTTTAAAGGCGTGGTTTATGGCGTAACCGTTGGCGTGGTGAATGTTGAGGTACAAGTACGTTTAAACGGAGGTGAAATTATTGTCGCTTCAATTACTAAAGAATCGGCAGACGTATTGGCGATTAAACAAGATATGGAAGTCATTGCATTAGTGAAAGCTCCGCAAATTATTATTGCCACCGATTTAGGTGGTTATAGATTATCGGCGCGAAATCAATTGCAAGGCACCGTCACAAAAGTAATTCATGGTGCGGTCAATTCTGAAATTGACATTGAATTAAGTGGCGGCGACCTTGTTGCCGCAACCGTGACAAATGACAGCGTTGAGAGTTTGGGTTTGAACGAAGGGCAATCAGCCACGGCAATTTTTAAAGCGGGTTCAGTCATTTTAGCCGTCGGTTAATTAGGATACTCGCCATGACTGCACAAAAAAATTCTATCATTTGTTTGAAAGCTATCTGCTTCATGGCGAGTTTTATGCCAAGTTTTTCAAACGCGGCAGAAGAAAAGAAAAGTTACGCAATCCCCGCATTTGCCGCATTTGAAAGTCAAATGGCGGATGCGTTATTGGGCAATGACAAATACGAAAAGCCTGTTTGGAATTTGCACGATACGTTGAATTTGCCTAAATGGCTTTCGATTTCTGTTGAACAACGCACCCGTTATGAAACGATGGACGGCAGATTTAATGCAGGCGGTATGGGCGAAGATCAACAAATCGCTTTGCAAACGGACGCATTTTTAGAAGCACGTTTTAATCATTTTCGTGTCGGTGGTGAATTTTTAGACGCACGGCAATTTGGCGCAGATTCAGGTTCTGGCGTAAATAATACCCACGTTGATGAAGCTGATTTTATTCAAGGTTATTTGGGTTGGTCAGACCAGAATTTTCTTCATAGCGGTTTAGGAACGGAAGTCATTGCGGGTCGGCAATCGTTGAATTTTGGTAGTCGTCGCCTCGTTGCTAGAAATGCCATGCGTAACACGATTAACAGTTTTGATGGATTGCGGTTGCGGGTTTTAGATTATAACCATTGGCAATTTAACGCTTTTACGACGATGCCTGTAAACCGTTATCCGAGTAGTGCCAACGATATTTTGAACGGTGAACACGATTTTGATACAGCGGATGGCAAAACGTGGTTTTCAGGTGTTTTTTTTGAAATGTATAACTTGGGTTTTGGCATAAACGGCGAAGCGTATTTGTACCATCTTGATGAAGGCGACAGCGCGAAAAGTCAAACGCGCAATCGACGTTATTTCACACCTGGAATGCGTTTTTATCTAAAACCTGCCAAAGGACAATTTGATTTTCAATCAGAAAGTATCGGGCAAATCGGCACAAATCGCGTTTCGGCAACCGATGATAAGGAATTGCAACATCAAGCGTGGTATCAACATGTTGATGTCGGTTATACGTTTGATATGGCTTGGAAACCGCGTTTTGCGTTTGAATACGATTACGCCAGCGGTGATAAAAATCCGACCGATGGCAATGATGAACGTTTTGATACCTTGTATGGCGCACGCCGTTTTGAATTTGGCGCAACGGGAATTTATGGCGCATTTGCGCGAAGCAATATCAATTCACCTGCTTATCGACTTGGTTTCGCGCCGCTTTCCGATGTGCAAGTTGGGTTAAGTCATCGTTTTTACTGGTTAGCCGAAAAGAAAGACGCTTGGACAACTTCGGGCTTACAAGACAAAACAGGAAAAACCGATGATTACATTGGTCATCAAATCGAACTCACGACGCGCTGGGATGTGAATAGCAGTTTGAATTTTGAAACGGGTTGGGCGCATTTGTTTAAAGGGGAATTTGCTAAAAACGCCCCAAAAGCTCCCGACACTCAAGATGTCGATTATTTTTATATGCAAAGTATGTTGCGGTTTTAACAAGGGGAACATCATGATTTTTAAAACAATGAAACCGTTATTTTTAGTGGGCTTCCTTTCAATTGCGCCAACCAGTTTCGCCGATACAACACTCGTGGCGGTCGCGTCAAATTTCACCAAACCGATGACGGAAATTGCCGCTGAATTTGAAAAATCGACAGGTCACACCGCGCAATTATCATTTGGTTCGTCGGGAAAATTTGTGTCACAAGTTGAAAATGGCGCACCGTTTGAAGTGTTTTTAGCGGCAGA
>CAZLGN010000137.1:0-5906 GCA_964558865.1 uncultured Methylomagnum sp. | reverse complement strand
TGCGTTGGTGCGGGTTCAGCGTAGGCAAGCGATAAACCCAGTAATGAAACACCTAAAATTTGAGAAACGCTGCGCGAAAGCAGTCGATAATCCGTCGTTAAATCACTCGCCAGTAGTGGCGCGTCATTTTGGACAGTGGTTGAACGACTACGGCTTGCTTTAGAATGCCCTTTTGCAAGCTCCGACACCACAACAAAAGCCTGTTGTGATTTGCTCCAAATAATTCGGTGTATTTTGTTCATTGTCGTTCCATCAGAAATAAACAGCAGTATTTACCAAAAAGCGATTTTCATCATGTGAGCCAGAACTATCGTTACCACTCGTCGCACCAAGTCCTGGATTATCACCAATCGTATGCGCCCATGTTCCACGAATTGAAAAAGCGTTCCCATGAGAAAAGTTAACGCCAATTCCGCTTCCGTGCAAATTATATTCGTTGCGTCCCGATTTGCTGGATACATCGTTTTTCCAGCGCGTTTCATGCTGCACAATGTAGCCCGTATCAAAAAAACCAACTAATTGAACAGACCCTATATCGGTTTTATAAGGCACGTCATAACGCATTTCAAAATTTGCCACATAACCGCTATCGCCACTCGCTTCACCACTTGGATACGCCCGCACGCCCGATGAACCGCCTAAAACAAATTTCTCAGCACTGCTCAAATTACAGTATGCAAATTGACCATTGGTAGACGCATACAAACTGAAACTGTCTGTGATTTTTTGTAAGCGCGTGAAATTAAAGTTATGTTTTTCGTAAATTCCAAGTGATTTCGCAGTGCTTAAATCCGCAGCGCGTTCTTTTTCCAAAAATAAATCAACATTTCCAAGCGAAGAATCGAACGAAAATTGATTTAAACCACCACCCAAAAATTTATCGAGAGCTTGCCCATTTATGCCTAATTTGCCGCTGTGAATTTGTTTTTCGCTCGTCACCACATTGGCTGCCGAATCGTGCATATCTTTAATTGCGTAATCGGCAGATCCCCATAAACTAAAGTCGCGAGAACGAATAAATGGATAACTTAATCCCACGCCGCCTGTTTGTGCGACACCTGTGCTATTCAAATTTTTAAGTTCACGTCCGACGCTGTAATCCAAATAGCTGTAACGGGAATTGATTTGCAAACCGTTATAACCAATCGGCGCACTGAATGAAATTCGACCTTGCGCCATATTTTCTGCACCCGTACCACCAAGACTGATTTGTTCACCTTTTCCAAACGCATCACTGATATTAACGTTTAAATTTCCGACCCATGTTCCTGTATAGTGACTGCCTGTATCATCAATCGTCGCATTGCCTTTGATAAGATCGCTTTCTTTAACGTTTAATCCTAAACGACTCGTACCCGCTTTTTTACCTTTTTCGAGAGACGTTTTTGCTTGAATACCTGGTAAATCGTTTAGCAATAATAGCGTGCGTTCTAACTTGTCGCCTTGCAAGGTATTGTCACTGATGATGTAACGCATTCGTTCTTGAATTATGTCGTCATCAATTCGCGTATCAGGCGCACGTTCAATCGTAATAGCTTGACCTTGATCATTGATTTCGAGTTGCCCTTGCGTAATATTGATGTGGATATTGCCGTCGGTTACGTCTTGTTTTGGCAAATAGGCTTTCGTCAATAACCAACCTTTGGCTTTGAGATGTTGGCTGATGCGATCCGTGAGTTTTTGGAGTTGAGAGAAATCGAGCGTTTGCCCAACGGAATCGGCGACTAAGGCTTGTAAAACCTCGTGATTTTCTAATGATTCCCCCCCGCTGATAACAATACTTTTCACCAAAATTGTCACACCTTTTGCGGGAGCATCTAAAACTTCGGGTTCAAAAATTTCTGGCGGCGGAAGACGATCTATTTTTGGCGTATTGAGTTCTTGTTGACGTAGGATTTGCCCCGCATCGGGAGGCTGTGCGATACAAAGTGTTGGAATCAATCCGAGTAGTACAAAAAAATATAAAGGCATTGCTGTCAACTTCATGTCGTGATGTAAAAAATGTTTTAAAAATCAAAAAATAACTGTTTAGCGAAAAAAGATGAGAGCAAAAAACGCGGTTTATAAAAAATGCCGTTGCCGCAAACAATCCATCACTAACGCAACACTTTCTTCAAGTGAAGTTTCATCAGTCCGAATAATCAATTCTGGATTTTCAGGCGGCTCGTAAGTTGAACCAATGCCCGTAAAAAAAGGAATTTCGCCTGCACGGGCTTTCTTATACAAACCTTTAACATCACGTTGTTCACAAACATCTAACGCACAGCAGCAATAAATTTCTATAAAATCACCTTGCTGCATCAAATTTCGTGCTGCAAGCCGATCCGATTTAAAGGGTGAAATAAACGCGGTCAATGTTATCGTACCTGCTTCCACCATTAACTTAGCCACTTCTGCAATGCGACGGATATTTTCTACTCTATCTGCATCGCTAAAACCTAAATCGTTACACAAGCCTTTACGAACATTATCGCCATCCAACACAAATGTCGAAATCCCTTTTTGATGTAAATGCTCTTCAACGGCATGGGCTAAAGTCGATTTTCCTGAACCTGAAAACCCTGTGAACCATAAAACACCGCTTTTATGCTGATGTAATTTTTCACGGTCTTGTCGTTTGATGGTCGCGTGATGCCAAACTGTATTTGAAGATGCCATTTAGAATACTCCTCGTTAATTTCATTAGTGTGAATTGTAATTTTTTAAGTAAAGGCGAAGAAAGTCACCGAAGGATTCTTTTTCTAAATCATTGATTCCAGCAGCGGCTTTTCGTCCACCGCCAGTGGGAAATTGTGAACACAGTTCGTCCGCACCTGTTTTTTTATTCAAGGGTGAACGAACGCTAACTTGATAATTTCCATTTTCTTTTTTTGTCAAAATAGCGTGTGCTTTAGCAGGATTTTTTGTTGCTAATTCATTTCCAAACGAACCACTTACACGTTTTGCCCAATTCGCATTCGGCAAAATATATAACAGCGTTTTGTCGGCTTCATGTTCTGGAACTAATTGCCGTGCTTTTTCCATATCATCTTCATAACCACTTATTAACTGCTGATTCATTGTAGGATTATCAGCCATAAATTCAATGGGGGAATCATAAGCCCCTAATTTTTGGTAAAGCTCGCAAGGGTTAAAATGCAACTGGTCTACGCTTTCACCGTAGCCGTTGTAATTTAAGCAAATTCCCAGTTTTTTCAGCTGTTGTAATGCCATTTCAGAAAAATGAAATTGACTGGCTAACGCCATTGCACTGGCATCTAAATTATCGCCAAATGCGCCAACAATCGCCCATTCAGCAAACTGATTTTGCAAATAACGGTTGATAATTAAACTGGTGCAAATATCGGTATCAGTATCTATTAGGGCAGTTAAATTTGAATGTGTGGGGATTTCACCCGATTGATGATGATCGGCATAAAAAATAGATGTTCCTTTTTCTAATAATGGCAATAGAAACGCTTGATTTACCTTCATGGAAACATCTAATACTGTTACGGTATCGCGGGAATCAGCATTTACTTTCGACAATAAACAAATATCGCGTTTAACACCACTGATGAGTTGTGACGATTTGGGATTAGCTAAACGTAATTGAACCAACGCACAAATTCCATCGGCATCGCCATTAAAAACATCAATGTGCATATTGGTTATAAATTTGTTGATTGTATTGGATAGGTATAAAAATCATTGGTGTATCTCATGAGGGCTAAAAATTGCAACTTTCCAGTGCGAATATAATTCTGTCATAGCGTTGAATCAATAGCAATTCGAACAAAATCTTGTAATCTTTAACATGCTTGCAGATTGAAAATTTGTGCTTAACATTGCAAATACATTAGAATAACAACGTGTTGATTTTGCAACCTCATAACATATTGATTTTAATATAAATAACATGTTTGTAATGTATTTTTGGCACATAAAATAGCAGATGTTTTCTTAACAATAATTTACAAGGATATACATGATGACTGATGAACATAATGCTTCACGCCGTAAATTTTTAAAACAAACCGTTATTGCAACAGCGGCAGCAGGTTTGGCGCAACCGTTGAGTGCTTATGCCGCTCTTGAATCAGCGGGTAGTGCTGCGGGAAAACCCAACATCCTCTTCATTATGGCGGACGACTTGGGTTGGGCGGATTTGAGTTCCTATGGGTCAATTGATATTAAAACACCTGTGTTAGATAAACTCGCAACACAAGGCGTTCTTTTCAAACAGGCTTATGGCAATTCACCTGTTTGTTCTGCTTCTCGTATCGCTTTTAACACCATGAATTATCAACAAAGATTGCCAATTGGAACATTGGAACCTGTAGGTTATCGCTTGGATATGGTCGAAGCCGATTTGATTGATGACATGGGGATTCCAGCAGAACACACAACCATTGCTAACACGTTGAGAAATGCAGGTTATGACACGGCGTTGTACGGTAAATGGCATGCAGGCTATTTCAACACCCAAGCAGAAAAAGAAAAAAAAGGTGGCATTGGCAACGGATTTGGTCCAATCGCAAACGGCTACAATGATTTCTTTGGCTTTTTAAGCGGTGGTGTTGATCATTTCACTCATACTGATTGGTATGGAAATGCCGATTTGTGGGATGGTGAAGAAGCAGCCGTATTAGAAGGTTATTCAACCGATTTATTTACTGAACGTGCTGTCAATTTTATCAAGAAAAAAGAAGGTTCAGATCAACCATTCTTCCTTAACTTGTCTTACCACTCACCGCATTGGCCGTGGGAAGTTCCTGACAATGATCCATCGGACAACAGCAATCATCACACAGGAAAAATTATTCCAGACAAATGGTTTGGTATGGCTTATCCAGTGACGGAGGATCATCCAATGGGCTTGGGCGGTTTTGATCAATCAAGCCGTGAAATTTACGCCAAAATGGTTGAAAATCTCGATACCAACATTGGCATTGTGTTAGATCAGTTAGCGGCTAGTGGCAAGGCAGACAACACGCTTGTTATTTTCACCAGTGATAACGGCGGTGAACGTTTCTCAGACACCTACCCATTCGTTGGTTCAAAAGGGCATTTGTATGAAGGCGGAATTCGTGTTCCAGCCATTACTCGCTGGCCTGGAAAATTCCCTGCGGGTAAAGTAAGTAATCAAGTTGTTATCAGTTTTGATTGGTCTGTAACGATGCTAGCAGCCGCTGGCATTCCACTCAAAGATAAAGATGGAAAATCCCTTGATGGCATGAATTTAAAACCAATCATTGCTAATACTGGCAAGTCAACAGAAAAACTGATTAAAAGAAGTTTGTTTTGGCGACACGGTGGACAACGTGCGGTGAGAATCGGGGATTTAAAATATCTGTATTTGGGTGATAAACCCAATGGTCAACCAACTGACGCATTGATGAAATTCAGCGATATGCCAGCTTACATGCTGGGTGACAGCGATGGTCCTAATTTTATGGGATCTAACAGCATTTATGAGTATGTGTTTGATTTATCAAAAGACAAACGCGAACAAGCAAATTTAATTGATAACCCAGCACACGCCAAAAACACAGCTATGTTGAAAAAAGCGTGGGACAACTGGAATACTAAAGTCTTACCAGAAGGTTATAAACCAGGTGCTGCCATCATGATGGGAACGGGATCACCAGTTACGGGTTCAAGCCTTGTTGACTAAGTTGTTGTAATTTTCATTCGGTACAAAAAAAGGCGGTCTACTTTATTTGAGTAGACCGCTTTTTTAATTACTTAGAAGTTACGCATTGACGACAGGCGTAAAATGTGGGTTCAAATTATTTGTGGCGAAAACACATTCCGAAATGAAAGATTTTACCACATTGGTGAACAATTCCCGTCGCACTTGATAGCAGTCCTTAGGATTCAGTCAAAAATAACTTCCCTATTCGGTTATTTTACTCCCATGACTT
>CAZLGN010000136.1:0-5946 GCA_964558865.1 uncultured Methylomagnum sp. | reverse complement strand
ATTTTAGGCAAACGGCTAGACATAAAAATCCCCTTGGAATTTAAATTGAAAAAATGAAAATTGATTTGAACGCGAAGGCGTTAGAAGTACAGCGTAGAAATAAAGCGGAATTTTGAAACAATGAGTGAAAAATTTTGAATAAAAAACAAAATTACGTCGTTGTTTGATATAAAAAACGTAGCAAACAAATTGCGAAACCGTAAAAATAAGCAATAACGCACTCAATACAAAATACATTTCGAGTGGTTTAAGTATTTGCAAAATGGGTTTGTCTGGCGGCGAAAAATTCAACGGCGGTTTTGAGATTGAAATTTCAATTGCTGAAATTTCACGTTGTTCAACGATTGAACACATTGCTGTTGTTTTATTTGTAGCGGATTCGCTCGGTGAAAAACTCACCAGTTGTGAAATAAAAAACGTGATTGAAATTAAAATGACTTTTGCCATCAAAATTCCTGCGCCGTGCAGCAGCAACGTTGCCACCATAAAACCTAAGGTGTAAGAAATTAAACTTGCTGAAGCAGAGATTTCTTGACCGTGTGCAAAGCCGTGAAAAAAGGCAAAAAATGCCACAATTAGGACGTTGATTTGTGTGGTGAAACGCATTTTGCGAATGATTAAAACGCTAAAAACTAAGCAGGACAAAATGATTAAAATTTCGGCACTTGGCACCGTCAGATATTTTGCTGCACCTGAAATGCCACCTAAACTCATGACCCCGATAAACGTAGAAGGTAAAAGCCAAATTGCTTTACCGCGTAATTGCGCTGCCCAGATTCCCACGCCAAGCATTGTGACGATGTGATCCCAACCTTCGAGTGGATGCGAAAAACCACTGCTTAAATCAATAACAGAAATATCTATTTCAAAATAAAAAACGCACGCTAAAACGCCCATTAGCAAGAATGCTAATGTTGATAAGCGTTTTGAAAGGGGCGTTTTTGTGAACATAAACCAATCTATTTGCGTTGAAAGTGTGGCGCATTCTACGCAAATTTAGCGCGTTAGCCAATTTTTGCTAATCGCTAAAGCCAAAAAAATAACCTATAATGCGCCTCGTTCTTAACCAACTTTTTTAGTCGGTTTAATGACAAAACCCTAATCCTATCCTCCTCAAAGGAACACAATGAATACTTTTAAAAAAATCGCTTTATCTGCGGCTATCGTAGCGGCTTTCGCTACTGTTTCTGCTCCCGCTTTTGCAGCTGAAGAACATGGCGACAAAAACGCGCTTGTAAGAGCTGCTGCAGATGC
Source organism: uncultured Methylomagnum sp. (assembly GCA_964558865.1). Classification (GTDB taxonomy): domain Bacteria; phylum Pseudomonadota; class Gammaproteobacteria; order Methylococcales; family Methylomonadaceae; genus UBA10906. Next base: position 4,692 of record CAZLGN010000136.1, on the reverse strand, counting down.
CACGATGGCAAAAGTAGAGGAAGCAGTTACGATTGGCGAAAAAGGTGACAAAGTAGCGTTCATGGCAGCAATTAGCGAAGCGCGTCAATTACAAAAAGAATATCGTTATGAACAAACTGAACGCTTACGTCAAAAATTAAATGACAAATTGCGTGTTGCTCGTGAAGCATCTGATTCAAGCATGGAAGAAGCAACAAATGCAGCGAAAGCAGCTGTTGTCATCTTAAAAGAAATGGATGTTATTTATTCAGCAGCTCACAAATAAGCCTTATTTGAAAAAATTTACGCCGCGCTAATTTTAAAATTAGCGCGGCGTAGTTGTGTTTTCAAGCCTTCGGCGCATTAGGCATAAGTATCAACAGAACTACCACAGGACGATCCTACACTCCCACTCGTCGTCGCCGCAGAACTAGCCATAGCTCCTGCGCTCGCTTCAACATTAGCTGTTCCGACATTAAAATTAGGCAGTTGTGGACTATTTAAAGACTGAAGAGTTTGAATAATAGTTGGCGGAGCAACCGATACATTCATCATTTTAATCACCTTTTTAGTTAAAAATTTAAGGACATCGCGGAATATAATGGCTAGCAAGTTAATGGTCAATTTTTTCACTTTTACAACCCGATTCACCTTGATCAAAACCGAGTGTGTCCAATTCTGTTTTGGGATGTAAAAAGCCTTCGATTGGCGCAACAGCAACTAATGAACGCGGTGCAGCAAGTAAAATCGCTTGACGCAATTGTCCATCCCACGCGCGAAATGACAACGGATTGCCTTTATAGCCTTGCAACGTAAATTGTGGACTTTTTAAATAATCACGCACCGTTTTTAAATCATTCGACTTTGTTCGTGTCGCCGCTTCACCAATCGCCCGAACAGCCAAATACGCGCCATAATCGGGTTCTTCCATATTGCGTTTTGCTAAATCATAAAAGCGATGCTGAATTTGCGCGGCACCCCATAAGTCATGCGTCGAATGCCACGCCGTCGCAATCAATCCTTGTGTGCCAATAATTGGACGCGCAAGCCATGTTCGATAAGCCAAATACTCACCAAATAAACCCTGTTCATCGGCAACTACTAACACCTCGTAATCGGCATTTTGTGTAAAAACTGAAATGTCCGATTGTGCGCTTTTTCGCGCATCAAACGTGTGTTCCCATTTTTTTTCGCTGACGATTTTCATACCAAATCGTTTTGCCGAACGTTTTAACGCATTGGCAAATAACGCATCTTCGGGCGTGTTACCGACGACTAAAAACCATTTTGTCCACCGTTTTTTCATCATATATTGCGCCAACGCATCGGCTTTCATGGCGCGACTTGGTAACAAATGCAGCGTATTTTGCCGACATTGTTCGTTGCGTAATGCGTCGTCAATCGTTCCAGCATCGAATAAAAGTGTGTCGGAATTTGCCGCTAAATCAGAAATCGCCAAGGTATTCGCCGCGTTTAAATTCGTAATAACGTAATGAAATTTTGTGGCGATGTTTTGTTTAAAAACGTCGCTCGCATTGCCTTCGGGCGGTACGTTAAATTTGTGTAACACAAAATTCTGATGCGTAAATTGTCCCGTCGTATTGTTATCGCTAATAGCGAGTTCTGCGCCTTCAACGCCTTTGTTAGCAATAAACGGGTCAAGATTTGACAATGTTTCAGTCGGTGGCGCGAGTTCCTGATTTAAATAGGCAATGTCGATAGTTTGCACAGCGATTGTCGTGGCTTGTGGCTTGGGTTTCGTCGCTGAAAACAACGGCAAACTGATCGATGCTAATAAAAAGGAAAGTATAAAGGGTGAATTTTTCATAATGGCTTGACTGGATTTTGTAGAAAATAACAGTGAATTTTGCGTGAAAAATTCCAATTCTCAAAATAGGCAATCGTTTAGAATGCGTCATCATTTTTAAATCAACCGAATTTTACGAGAATTTATGAAAGAACAATTTGATGTCGTCATTATAGGCGGCGGAATGGTAGGCGCGGCGGTAGCGTGTTGTTTGGGTGAAAGTCATTTGAAAATCGCGGTTATCGAAAACGAATTTCCGCAAGAATTCCAACCCGAACAACCTCACGATTTGCGCGTATCAGCGTTAAGCATTGCTTCAAAAACGATTTTAGAAACCGTTGGCGCGTGGCAAGGCGTTGAAAATCGCCGTTTGTGTCCATTCAAACGGATGCGCGTTTGGGAAGCAGCGGGCGATACCGAATTTTGCAGCGACGATATTGGACACAGTGAATTGGGTTACATTGTCGAAAATCGCATCACGCAATTGGCATTATTGGAACGCCTGCAAGAATTTGAAAATATCGAATTGATTTGCCCAGCACGAATCGAAACGCTGAATTATTCAAATTCTGACGATAGCGAATTAATTTTAAATAACGGTCGAATTTTGACCACAAAATTATTGGTTGCCGCTGATGGCGCACAATCCAAAGTCCGCCAAAGCGTCGGACTTGGCGTAACAAGTTGGGACTATGAACAACATGCTTTAGTGATTTACATTGAGACTGCTTACGAGCAGCAAGATATTACTTGGCAACGTTTTGTGGCGAGCGGGCCGCAAGCATTTTTGCCGTTGACGGGGAATTTTGGTTCAATTGTTTGGTATAACTCGCCCGACGAAGTGAAACGCTTGCAAGCCTTATCGAATGACGATTTAAAAACAGAGCTGACCGCGACTTTTCCTGATGAATTGGGCGAAATCCCGCGCGTGATTGCTCAAACGAGTTTTCCATTAACTCGCCGTCACGCACAACATTACGTTAAACATGGCGTAGCGTTAGTAGGTGATGCTGCTCACACAATTAACCCTCTCGCGGGACAAGGCGTAAATATCGGTTTATTAGATGCAGCGGCGTTGGCAGAAGTGATTTTAGACGCGAGACAACAAGGGCGTTCCATTTCCGATGTCAGCGTTTTGAAGCGTTACGAAAAAATGCGCCGCACCGAAAATTTGAAAATGATGACCGTGATGGATGTGTTTTATCAGGCATTTAGCAACGAATTTTTGCCGTTGAAATTTTTACGCAATTTGGGATTAGGTTTAGCTGAACGGGTTACACCGTTGAAAAACAAAGTCATGCGTGGCGCGATGGGGCTTGAAGGGGCATTACCAAAATTAGCGCGTGGTGAGCATTTGTAACGAATTGCGAAAATAATTATTTTCGTCCCATTTTTAACTCACATAATCTGTCATGACTGTGTAATGTGGTTTGCGCCTATGCAAAATAGCGCAAATCATTATTGCCCACTATTCAACGGACTAATCGAATCATGCCAATATCTTCCAAATAAGTGTAATAACTCGAACCGTAATAAAAATGCACTGCCCAACCAAAAAACGCATCTAACGCATAAGACGATGACGACCATATTTGATCATTCGGCGTTTCGGGAAATGTTGTTAAATCAATTGCTAAATTCGATTGCGACGTATCAATTAAACTCCCTAATTCTTTAATGTTTGGCAATCGCCACGCTTTACCAGTTAAACGCGCTTCACTTGCGGCACGCTGCAAACCTTCCACCAACATTCCACCAAATGGATAGCCGCTACAGGTTTTACCATCCCATTTCATCCCTTCCACGCAACGCCGCCACGTCAAACCCGTTTGCGTATCAAACACTTCGGCACCGTCTTTTGAAATCTGATATTTTTTTGCAGTCGTTTTTTGCGTCGAACTGACTAAACGAATTGCGGCGTTGGTTTTTTTATCCTGTTCAAAAACGCGCCCATCTTCAAAATAAATCCCCCACACATCATTTTTATTTTTCGCATAAGGCGTTTGTGACCAATAAATTTTGCTGGTTGAATTCGGGAAAAAATTGAGGTCGATATTTGGATTTGGTAACGGCACGCTGTAATCGACGATGCTTTGTAATTCTTGAATTTGTGGCAATCGCCAATTCGTTTCACCGCACAATTTTTGGGAATTTATGGTTTTGACAAATTTATCGGCATTAGCAAAAGCATAATTTTCTGCTGTATTTTTAGTTGTTTTAACCTCCCACAATAAACCCGTGATATTGTCTTTTACACAAGCCCAAACGGGCGCATCAAGCGGCAATTTTTCTCCTTTTGAACTGATTTTAGTAAAACTAAACCCCGCATGACCATCTTTGTCATCGTTGTAAAAAACATCTCGCCCAAATTCCGCATCTTGACGCGGATAAGTGCTAATACCGCAACTCGCGACGTTAAACGCGCCATCAGAACAAAAGGTAATGCCTGTGTCGTTCAATTGCCCTTGAGCTTGTGCCGCCACGTTAATTGTCACGGTATCAACGGCGGTTGCTTTTGTGTCGTCGGTAACACTGAGTTTAAAAACTAACGTGTCTACTTTTTTGGGACTTATAAAATTGGCTGTGACATTTTTTGGATTATTCAAAACGACTTTTGTGCCTTTGGTTTGTAGCCATTGATAAGTTTTGATTTCACCATCTGAATCCAAACTTTTCGCGCCCGAAAGCGTTACGTTGCTTGAAAAATTCACATTTTGATCTTCACCCGCATTCGCAATCGGTTTTTGATTGGCGGCTTCTGCATTGGCGGTTAAACAAACGGCTGTGATAAAAATCGTTTTTTGTAATTGTGATAAAAAAATCATTTTTTTTCCCATAAAAAATGCCTTACTTTTTTAAAAAATAAGGCGTTTTTTTGTTAAACCTTTAATGTTGCAGGTAAGTTA
>CAZLGN010000135.1:0-5971 GCA_964558865.1 uncultured Methylomagnum sp. | reverse complement strand
GCGATGTTGCCGAAGTGAGTTCACTTTGTGGCGGCACAGCTGAAGCGATTGAAGCAATTGCACACCACAACGGGCAAGAAGAATCTGTGGTGGGAAAACGGGTCGATTCAATTAAATTTCCTGATGGCATTGTGATTGGCGCGTTAATTCGGGACGGCGAAGTCATTGCCCTTCACCACGATACTGTTTTCAAAGAAGACGACCATGTCATTATGTTTGCGATGGATAAAAAGTTGATTCCGCATATTGAAAAATCTTTCCAACCGATTAGTAGTTAAGGCAAACGTAATGGGTTCAATTTTTACCATTGTTCATATTTTAGGTGTTGTCATTATCGGCTTTGGCAGCTTAATGGCGACGTGTTTGACACTCTCTTTTTTCAGTAACGATGGAGCGACGAATGCTTTTTATGACGGCACAGTGATAACACTGTTGCTGGGTTTTCTAATGTTTTTTGCGACGCGAAATGCTTCGAAAAAAGTGTCTCAGCAAGCGGGGTTTTTACTCGTGACATTGTGCTGGGGCGCAGCTTCACTTGTTTGTACGTTACCGCTGATGTTGCAATTGCCCGATTTAAAATTTGTCGATGCTTATTTTGAAGTCATTTCAGGACTGTCCACGACGGGCGCGACGATTTTTAGCGGTTTAGATGCAATGCCGATGTCGATAAACCTTTGGCGGCATGAATTAACGTGGTTTGGTGGGATTGGAATTATTGTTTTTGCTGTTGCTGTTTTACCGATGTTGGGTGTAGGCGGAATGCAATTGTTTAAATCTGAATCACCAGGTTCGGTAAAAGAATCCGATATGTCACCGCGTGTGGCACAAGTGGCAAAATCGTTGTGGTTAGCGTATTGCGTTATCACGGTAGTTTGTATTTTATCGTTGAAATTAGCGGGTATGAGTTGGTTTGATGCCGTGTGTCATGCGTTTGCAACAATGGGATTAGGTGGCTTTTCAACGCACGATAGTAGCATTGGTTATTTCAATTCTTTGCAAATAGAAATGGTGTTGACGTTTTTTCAAGTCATTGCTGCGATGAATTTTGCGACTCATTTTTTAGCGTTAAAAAAAGGTTCGCTTTCACCTTATGTCAGAGATATTGAGGTTCGCGGTGTGTTACTGGTATTGAGTTCAAGTTGTATTTTGGCGGCAGGCGTTTTATGGCATAACGAAACATACCCCGATTTCTTAACGTGTTTACGTCATGCGACATTTAATTTAGTGACAGTTGCCACGACTTCGGGTTTTATGACTCAAGATTTCAATCAGTGGCCCGTTTTCGTGCCAATGTTGATGCTGTTTTTGAGCAGTATTACCGTTTCAACAGGTTCAACAGGTGGTGGAATTCGGATGATTCGCACAATTATTTTGATGAAACAAGCGCGGCTCGAAATGTTCAAATTCATTCATCCTTATTCGCTGAAACCGTTGAAAATTGGTGGTAATGTGATTGACGACAAAATTGTAACATCGGTGACTGGCTTCATTTTTCTGTACTTCATGTGCATTGTGGCGTTAGTTTTTACCTTGTTATTTAGTGGTTTGGATTTTATTTCATCATTTTCAGCGATTATCGCTTGCTTCAATAACGCAGGCCCTGGTTTGAATTTGGTAGGTCCCGCAAGTAATTACGGTGTATTGAGCGACTTTCAAACAGCTGTTTGTACGTTTGCGATGTTGCTTGGGCGAGTACAAATTTTCTCAATTGTCATTCTGTTTATTCCAGAATTTTGGCGTAAATAATTTTTAAGGTTAAAAACTCATGCAAGAACAAGACAAAATAAGACGTTTTTTATTTGAGCAACATGGCATTCGTGGCGTGTGGGTGAAGTTGTTTGATAGTTGGCAAGCGGCAAAACAATTCCAACATCAACCTGAAATCGCGTTAAATCAATTGGGGCAAGCATTGACAAGTGTGACGATGCTTTCGACAACGGTTAAATTTGATGGCGCGATGATTTTGCAAGCTCAAAGTAATGGCACGATTTTTTCGCTAGTGGCGCAAGCAACAAATCAACGCAAAATTCGAGGCATGGTGAAATGTGCAGAAGTCGTTTCGAGTGATACATTAACGGAATTATTTGGGCAAGGAAATTTGGTTTTAACGATAGATACAGGAAATGGCAAACCGTATCAGGGCATTGTGCCGCTGGACGGTGAAAATTTAGCGGCAGCATTGCAAATCTATTTTGAGCAATCAGAACAATTGAAAACGCGCTTGTGGTTGTTTGCAAACGAAACGCACGCGGCGGGTTTATTGTTGCAAGAATTACCGTCGCAAGAAGGACAGCCGAATGATTGGGAAACAATTGAAGCCTTAGCGCGTACCGTGACCGCGCAGGAAATGTTTGAATTGGATTGTCACGAATTATTACACCGTTTATTTCACGAAGAGGATGTGCGGCTGTTTAATTCTGAAACGGTGACATTTGAATGTTCGTGTTCGCGGGAAAAAATTGAAGAAACGTTACGCACAATAGGTGCAGAAGAACTGCATTCGATTTTAGAAGAGCGCGAGAAAATAGATGTAACCTGTGAATTTTGTGGTGAAAATTACTGTTTCGATGGCGCGGATGTTGAAGCAGTTTTAGCGGTTTAATAACGATATTTTTCAGAGAATTTTTATGTTTCAACAACTTTTACGCACCAAAGCCATTACAACTGAAAACGAAAATACGCTGCATCGTTGTTTGTCGAAATGGGATTTAACATTTTTAGGCGTTGGCGCGATTATCGGCACGGGAATTTTTGTTTTAACAGGCATTGCCGCTGCGACACAATCGGGACCTGCTGTGATTTTGTCGTTTATTGTCGCGGGATTTGCCTGTACGTTTGCGGCGTTATCGTACGCAGAATTAGCCGCGTCAGTCGGTGGTTGTGGCAGTGCTTACGGTTACAGTTATGCGGCATTCGGCGAATTGATTGCATGGATTATCGGCTGGGATTTATTGTTGGAATATGCGATTTCTGTTGCCGCCGTCGCTAATGGTTGGGCGGGTTATTTTAATAACGCGCTCACAGCAATTGGTTTCGCTTTGCCTGAAGCCTTGACGAAAGCCCCAAAATTGGGCGGCATTATCAATTTACCTGCCTCAGCTATCATTTTAATTTTGATGATGCTGTTAATCATTGGCGTAAAACATAGCGCGAAAATCAATAACATCATGGTTGCGGTGAAATTAGTAACGATTGCGGTATTTATTTCGCTAACGGTTTTTAATGTGCATTCTGAAAACTGGCATCCGTTTATGCCATTTGGTTGGTTTCAAACTTTGCCAGACGGTAAAACCACAGGCGTTTTGGCAGGTGCTTCGATTGTTTTCTTTGCTTACGTTGGTTTTGATGCCGTTTCAACCGCTGCCGAAGAAGCGAAAAATCCCCAAAAAGATTTACCCTTTGGCATTGTTGCCTCATTACTTTTTTGTACTGCGATTTATATTTTGGTTTCAGGTTTGTTGACAGGCGTGGTGCATTACAGCGATTTAAATGTGGCTTCGCCCGTCGCACATGCGTTGCAATTATTGGGTTATAACTGGGCTTCGGCATTGGTTGCCACAGGCGTGATTGCAGGATTAACGACAGTAATGTTGGTACTTTATTACGGATTAACGCGGGTAATTTTTGCGATGGCGCGTGATGGTTTGTTGCCCGAATTTTTCAACGAAATTCATGAAAAAACACAAACGCCTGTCCGCGTAATTGTTATGTGTGGGGTAATTATGGCGATTATCGCGGGCTTAATTCCACTCGGTGATTTAGCAGAATTGGTGAATATCGGCACCTTAGCGGCATTCGTTTTAGTTTGTTTTGGCGTTATCGTGTTACGTTTCACGCAACCGAATTTAAATCGTCCCTTTCGTTCACCTTACAGCCCCTTATTTCCAGCCTTGGGCATGGTTTCGTGTGGCGCGTTAATGGCATTTTTACCTGCCCAAACGTGGTGGCGATTCTTGATTTGGTTAGCGATTGGAATGGTGTTTTATTTCATTTATTCAAAACAGCACAGCAAACTTGAACTCAATTCATAACTTGGCAAACGCGATGAAAACTAATTTACAACTTACCGCAGATGGCAAACTGAAGCATTTTTTAACGCCTGAAGGATTAAGTACGGCGTTATTAACGCAAATTCTCGATACCGCAGAAACGTTTATTGACCGTTCACAATTGCCGCATCGAATTAAATCAATGCCGTTATTGCGTGATAAAACGGTGGTGAATTTGTTTTTTGAAAACAGCACTCGCACCCGCACCACATTTGAATTGGCGGCAAAACATTTAGGCGCAGAAGTGGTGAATATGAATATCGCCACGTCGGCAACGTCAAAAGGTGAAAGTTTGCTCGATACGATTCGGAATTTGGAAGCGATGTTTGTAGATGGTTTTGTGGTGCGTCATGCAGTGAGTGGCGCGGCGCATTTTATCGCTCAACAAACCGCGCCACACATTAGCGTTATCAACGCAGGCGATGGACAACACGCGCATCCGACACAAGCGATGTTGGATATGTTCACCATTCGAAAATTGAAAAAAGATTTTTCACAATTGCGCGTCGCAATTATTGGCGACATTTTGCATTCACGGGTGGCGCGTTCAGAAATTCACGCCTTGAACATTTTAGGCGCGAAAGAAGTGCGAGTAATTGCCCCAAAAACCTTATTACCTGCTGAAATTGAAACCTTAGGCGTAACCGTTTCGCATAATTTAGAAGATGGTTTACAAGATATTGACGTGATTATCATGTTACGTTTGCAAAAAGAACGCATGACTTCGGCATTGTTACCCAGTGAAAGCGAGTATTTCAATTGTTTTGGTTTAACGTCTGAAAAATTAAAAATCGCAAAACCCGTCGCGATTGTGATGCACCCTGGCCCGATTAACCGAGGTGTTGAAATTGCTTCCGACGTAGCGGATGGCAAACAATCCGTGATTTTGCAACAAGTTAGCAATGGCGTTGCAGTTCGAATGGCAGTAATGGCGATGACGATGCAATCATGAAAATTATCAAAAAATTTTCCCTTTTATTGGTGTTACTTCCCGCATTAAGCCAAGCAAGCGAGTTAAAGCAAATTGAACATATTGTGGTGATTTATCTCGAAAATCGCAGTTTCGATAATTTGTTTGGTTTATTTCCGAATGCAAACGGGCTGAATAATGCGAAAAATACTTTTCCACAAATTGATGAATACGGAAATGATTACAAAACCTTGCCGACGGTTTCAGATAAACGTTTTCCTGAAAATTTAGCTAATGAACCGTTTAACATTGAAAACTATGTCAAGCTCAACGAAAAACATCCCGATTTGACGCACCGTTTTTTTATCAATCAAATGCAAATCAACGGCGGTAAAAATGACCGTTTCGCGCAATTGTCTTCGGCAGGTGGTTTGACGATGGGTTATTACGATTTGTCGAAAACGGCTTTGTGGCAATACGCCAAAGAATTCACGCTTGCGGATAACTTTTTTCAAGCGGCTTATGGCGGTTCTTTTTTAAATCATCAATGGTTGATTTGCGCTTGCATGCCAGAATTTAAAGACGCACCTGCTGAATTGCGCCAATGGAAAAATGATGCCGCGACGGGAAAAATAATTAAAGACCCGACGGTTACGGCAGATGGTTTCGCAGTCGGGACGATTCAACCGACTTATCCGCCATTTGATTCTAAAGCGGCTCACAGATTACCGCCACAATATCAACCAACGATTGGTGACAGACTTTCTGAAAAAGGGATTTCATGGGCTTGGTATTCAGGCGGCTGGGATAATGCAGTTGCGAATAAAGAAACCGATGATAATTTTCAATATCATCATCAGCCCTTTGTGTATTACGCAAATTTTGCGCCTGAAACTGCCGCTCGCGCTGAACATTTAAAAGACAAAAATCAGTTATTCACTGATTTAAAAGCGGCAAATTTTCCGAAAGTGGCTTTTTTCAAACCCGCTGGAAATAAAAATCAGCATCCAGG
>CAZLGN010000134.1:0-5999 GCA_964558865.1 uncultured Methylomagnum sp. | reverse complement strand
CACCACAAACGGTGACGGCTGAAAAAGCGGTTCAAATGTCTATTTCACCACAAACGGTGACGGCTGAAAAAGCGGTTCAAATGTCTATTTCACCACAAACAGCAACGACTGAAAAAACTGTTCAAACGCCTGTTTCACCACAAACGGCAACAGTTGAAAAAGCGGTTGCCACGCCTGTTTTGTCACAAACCGCGACGACTGAAAAAACTGTTCAAACGCCTGTTTCACCACAAACGGTGACGGCTGAAAAAACTGTTCAAACGTTTGTTTCACCACAAACGGTGACGGCTGAAAAAACTGTTCAAACGTCTGTTTCACCACAAACGGCGACGGTTGAAAAAATTGTTCAAACGCCAGTTTTGCCACAAACGGCGACGGTTGAAAAAATTGTTCAAACGCCAGTTTTGCCACAAACGGCGACGGCTGAAAAAACTGTTCAAACGTCTGTTTCACCACAAACGGCGACGGCTGAAAAAACTGTTCAAACGTCTGTTTTGCTACAAACCGCGACGACTGAAAAAACTGTTCAAACTCCTGTTTTGCCACAAACGGCAACGACTGAAAAAACGGTTGCCCCGTCTGTTTCGCCACAAACGTCAACGACTGAAAAAACGGTTGCCACGCCTGTTTTGCCACAAACCGCGACAGCTGAAAAAGCGGTTGCCACGCCTGTTTTGCCACAAACCGCGACAGCTGAAAAAGCTGTTCAAGTCGTCGCAACAACACAAGCGGCTGAAATTAAAAACATTGCAACACCCGCAGTTAAGCAATTAGTTGAAACTCCAGTGAAATCAACGGAATTTTCGTCAACCGTTATCGCAGAGAAATCATTTCAAAATAATGAATCTATGCAAACGCAATCATCTGAAACACCTGTAAAAACAACAGTCAAAAATTCAGATAAAACATCTGTTGCGAACGCGGAAAATCAAACAGACCCTGCATTGCTTGTTGAAACGGTTGTGTTAACTACAAATACAACGAATATTATTAACGATGCAGGTAAAGAAAAAGTAAGTGACACTGTTACGGTCAATACACCAGAAACTGACACTAAAAAAACTGAAACGCCGCAAGACGCACCAGTTTTTCAAGCCGCACCCGAAGTGATTGCACCGATTGTGACCGCACAAGCTACGCCAGTTAATGCGGAAGCTGAAAAAGCTATTTTTGAAGCCGCTAAAACTGAAACATCAACACCAGAAAAACCGACTTTGACATCAGCAAAAAATTTATTGATGACAGCTATTGCAAACCGTAGCAACACCAACGGCGATGCGGCAAATAACGGTAACAATGGCAATAACACGCCTTCAAATCCAACGTTGCAAGCTGATACACCAATAAACTCAACCGTTGACAACAAGCTAGGTAACGCAGAGGCGAAAACTTTTGCCTCGTTATTTACCGCAGAAAAATCAGATGCGCTTAGTGCATCTGTGACCGCGCCAACTGGTGATAAATCGACACCCCAAACAACTGTCAACGCGGCAGTAAATAAATTGGTTCAAGACACAAAAGTTGACGTTCCCGCCATGACAAGACCGTTGTCGCACCCAGATTGGAATCAAGAAATGGGCGAGCGTATCGTGTGGATGAATAATCGCGGTATTTCAAGTGCAGAAATCAAAATGAATCCCCAAAATATGGGACCCATTACGGTGCGAATTGATATGAATCAAGATCAAGCCACAATTGCATTCACCGCCCAAAATAGTGACGTGCGGAATGCGTTGGAGGCTTCAATTCCAAAATTGCGCGAAATGCTGAGTTCGCAACAAGTGAATTTAGCTGAGGTGAATGTGTCACAACAATCATCGTCTAATAACGCCGATTCGGGACGTTCACAACAACAAACCGCTCAACAAATGGCAGCTGATGCGTCGGCAAATGGACAAGGCAATCGTCAAAATAATCCAGAATTTGATGCAGACGGAAATGTAATTCGAACAAATAACAGCAATGCTGGCGAAATTGGCGTTGATGAATTCGCAAATGGTCATGTGATTGAAACCAACGGCACAAACGGTTTGTTGAGTATTTACGCTTAAATTCGCGTTTCAAGTCGGATTACGCTTCGCTAATCCGACCTACTTTTGAACAACTTTCGATGCTTGGATTCAAATCATGATTATCGTTACAGGCGGCGCAGGGTTTATTGGTAGCAACATTATTCACGCCTTAAATCAACAAGGTGAAGACGATATTTTGCTAGTTGATAATTTGACTAACGGTCACAAAATGCAAAATATCGCCGATTTGAATATCGCCGATTATATGGACAAACATGAATTTATCGAAAACATTTCAAGTCCGAATTTTTTGACGCATATTCGCGCTGTTTTCCATCAAGGTGCGTGTTCAGCAACCACGGAATGGAACGGGCATTACATTATGGAAAATAATTATGCCTATTCGAAACGCCTGTTGACATGGTGTCAAACCAAACATATTCCGTTTATTTATGCGTCATCCGCATCGGTTTATGGCATGGGAAATCAAGGTTTTCGAGTTGATAGAACCTGCGAAAAACCTATCAATATGTATGCGTATTCTAAATTTCAATTTGATCAATATGTGCGTCGTATTTTACCGCGTGCAAATAGTCAAATCGTCGGATTGCGTTATTTCAATGTCTACGGTTCTCGTGAACAGCATAAAGGCAACATGAGCAGCACCGCGTTTCACTTCAATGAACAATTGAAAGTGTCGGATGAAGTGAAGTTATTTGCGGGTTGCGACGGTTATGCCGATGGCGAACAACAACGTGATTTTGTTTATGTGAATGACGTAGTGGCAGTAAATTTATGGTTTTTAGCGAATTCACATACAAGCGGAATTTTCAACGTCGGCACAGGTCAAGCACAAACTTTTAATTCAATGGCGCAAGCCGTTATTGATTGGCACAAACGTGGCGAAATCCATTACATTCCTTTTCCAGAACATCTAAACGGCGCGTATCAAAGTTTCACTCAGGCGGATATTGGCAGTTTGCGCGAAGCGGGTTATCACGCTGAATTTATGACGGTACAACAAGGCGTGGCGGATTATCTGAATGGATTAAATTCGCGTGATTGAAGCGTTAAATAATTTACTGCCACAAACACAATGCGGTCAATGTGGTTTCAAAGGCTGTCGCCCGTATGCTGAAGCAATAATTTCAGGTGAAGCCGATATTAACCAATGTCCGCCGAGCGGTGACAGCGGAATTGCCAAAATTGCTGATTTTTTAAATGTTCCCGCTAAACCATTAAATACACAATTCGGCGAACACAAACCAAAAAGTGTCGCACTCATTGACGAAAACCAGTGTATTGGTTGCGTAAAATGTATTGTGGCTTGTCCTGTTGATGCGATTGTTGGCACGGCGAAATTTATGCACACCGTCATTGCAAACGAATGCACAGGCTGTGAATTGTGCCTCGCATTCTGTCCGATTGATTGTATTTCAATGATTCCATTAAAAAATCCCGATATTGCACCAAAAAATTTGTACGCTAAACAACGTTATGAAGCACGATTAGCGCGTAAAGAAAAAGAGGCATTAGAAAAAACGCTGCGCTTACGATTACAAAAAGAACGTTTATTATCAAGCACTTAACGATGATACGGGTGATTTTGCAAAATGCTCCACGCACGATAAAGCTGTTCGGCAATCACAACTCTAACCAATGGATGTGGAAAGGTAAGATTCGACAAACACCATGATTCACGCGCATTTTGTTTGACGGAATCTGCTAAACCGTCCGCACCGCCGACTACTAACGAAACGTGTTGTCCGTTGCCTTGCCAACGTTCTAAGGCTTGCGATAATTCCATAGTCGTCCACAATTTCCCACCCAAATCCAACGTCACCAAATGACTATTTGCAGGAATCGCTGTTAATATTCGCTCGCCCTCGTCTTTAATAATTCGCGCCACATCACTATTTTTACCCCGTTTGCCAGCGGGAATTTCTTTCAGCACTAACTCACACTCACGTGGCAAGCGTTTGGCGTATTCGTCATAACCTTGTTGAACCCAAGAAGGCATTTTTGTTCCAACTGTAATTAAATGAATTTGCATGATTTTCGATTGGTGATTAAAGGTTCAAGGTGCAAGCAATGCGCGAATCCAACTATAATAGCCGCATCACTTACTTTTTAGGATTTTAGCACAATGAATTCAAGCGAATGGTTTACAGAACAAATGCTTTCAACTGGCACCGCGTTTTCACTCAAAATCAATGCCAAACTTCACGAAGAACAATCTGATTTTCAAAAACTCGAAATTTATGACACCGAAACGTTCGGAAAATTGATGGTGATTGATGGTTGCACGATGGTTTCAACCCGTGATAACTTTTTTTATCACGAAATGATGAGTCACCCCGCGTTATTTTTACACCCAAATCCAAAACGTGTTTGGATTATCGGCGGCGGTGATTGTGGTACGTTGCGCGAAGTGTTGAAACACAAAAATGTTGAGGAAGCGGTACAAATCGACATTGACGAACGTGTGACCCGTTTAGCCGAAATTTATTTTCCTGAATTGTGCGAATCAAATGGCGATGCGCGTGCCGATTTGAAATTTATCGACGGCATTAAATGGTTAAAAGATGCTGCACCAAATTCGGTAGATTTAATCATTGTCGATAGCACCGATCCCGTTGGTGTTGCAGAAGGTTTATTTGGCGAAGCGTTCTATCGTGATTGCGTGGCGTGTTTAGCGGAAGACGGCATGTTGATTCAACAAAGTGAATCGGCGTTGTTACATTTGAATTTAATCAAAGATATGCGCGGCGCAATGAAAACCGCAGGTTTCGCGCATCAACAAACGCTATTTTTTCCACAATGTATCTATCCATCAGGCTGGTGGAGTGCAACCATTGCAAGCAAAGCCGAATTAAAATTCCGTGCTGACGATTGCGCTAATAAAAACTTTGAAACGGTTTATTACAATCTCGATATTCACAACGCGGCAATGGCGCAACCTGAATTTTTCAAAAAGGCGTTTGCGTAATCAATGCGGAATTTATCTACTTTCAAGTTGATTGAACGTATCAGCACGATTATTCGTGCTGAAGAACGCAAAAAATACGCGGCATTAGGTTTGCAACCGATTCATATTCAAGTTCTTGATTATTTGAGCGCGTGTAATAGCTACAGTAATACCGCTGTCGGCGTAACCGAGTATTTTGGTTTAACAAAAGGGACTGTGTCGCAAACGTTGCAAGTCTTGGAACGCAAAGGCTATGTTGAAAAACAAGTTGATGAAGAAGATGCCCGCGTCACGCATTTAACCTTATCAAAAAATGGTGAACTGTTACTGGAAAAAGCCAATAATGATGATGTTTTTGAGCAAGCGCAACAGGCTGTTTTATCAAAAGCATACGCCACATTAGACGACGCATTGCAAATGACATTATTCATTTTGCAACAAGGCTGTGAAACAAAAAGTTTTGGTTCATGTAATTCGTGTGCGAATTTTAACATCGAAGATAATCATTACATTTGCACTGAAACACGCTTGCCCGTTTATCAAATCGAAACCCACAAAATTTGCCGTGAACACCGTTTAGCGGCTTAACTTTTCAGAGAAAATTATGTTTGATACAAAAACTATTGATGATATGGCAAATAAATTGGCAGGCGTTATTCCACCTGCATTGCACACAATCAAAGAAGATTTAGAAAAAACGTTTCGTGCTGTTTTGCAAAGCGCGTTAGGCAAAATGGATTTAGTGACGCGCGAAGAATTTGAAGTGCAAAAAATGGTATTGACGAAAACTCGTACCAATTTGGAAGCTCTCGAAAAGCGCGTTGCAGCGTTAGAAACTGCAAAAACGGAGTAAAAGGTGGGTTTAGCTGTCCTCTATTCTCGCGCTCGTTCTGGCATTGACGCGCCACTTGTTACGGTTGAAGTTCACGTTGCGAATGGTTTGCCTGCGTTAAATATCGTTGCTTTGCCTGAAACGGCGGTGAAAGAAAGCAAAGACCGTGTACGTGGCGCGATTCAAA
>CAZLGN010000133.1:0-6005 GCA_964558865.1 uncultured Methylomagnum sp. | reverse complement strand
GCGGTACTGGAAATCATCATGACTGAAAAAAAAATGATTAAATAAATTTTCAAGTTGATGACTAACGGATTACTCGTTTGCGCTTCAACGACTGTTTTAAGGAGTCTTAGTATTCGCGCTATACGCAGCAACCTGAGCATTTTTGCACCTTGCAATGCTGATAAATTCAACATCATCAAGTAAAAAGGTAAAATCGAAATTAAATCAATCAAGCCCCATAAACTAAAGGCATATTTAAACTTTTTCTCGGAACAAAATAAATTAGCAATATAGTCAACGGTAAATATAGAAACAGACACCCACTCAAGAACGGTAAAAGGTGTTTTATATTCAAACCAGAGTGACGAAACAGTCTCTAAAGCGAGTCCGATACAGGAAGCCATAATGAAAATGTTAATAACTGTTTGCCATGTCGTATAGTATTTATGTGTTGGATCAGTACACATTTGACCTATATTTTTCACAATTATCTCCTTGTAAATTGGCAATTTACTTTTCTTACTTTTTCGTTATTTAATCACCGCGCCACTAAAACCAACTTGTCGCCACGCTTCATAAAGTAAAATTGCCACAGTGTTCGATAAATTTAAACTGCGGCTTTCAGGCTGCATCGGTAAATACAAGCAATTTTCACCAATCGATTTTAAAACGTCCGCTGGTAATCCGCGTGTTTCACAACCAAACAAAAATGTGTCGCCATCCTGAAATTTGGCATCAGAATAAATTGTTTTACCCTTTGTTGTTAGTGCAAAAAGCCGTTTTGGCTGTACGTTAGAAAAAAAATCGGGCAACGATTCATGCAATTGAATAGCCGCCCACTCATGATAATCCAAACCAGCACGGCGCAATTTTTTATCATCCAACTCAAATCCAAGTGGTTTAATTAAGTGCAATTGCATTCCTGCATTTGCACTTAATCGAATGATATTGCCCGTATTAGCTGGAATTTCTGGCTCAAACAGAACAATATGGAACACGGTTAGAAATTATTGTCGATTTGCACAGGCGTTAATTTCCAAATATCGTCGTTGTAATCGCTAATTGTGCGGTCAGTTGAAAATTTACCACTCGCTGCGGTATTCAAAATACTCATTTTTGTCCAACGTTCTTGGTCTTGATACGCAATTTCAACTTGTCGTTGAGCATCAAGGAAACTACGGAAATCCGCGAGGGTTTTCCATTGATCATTACTGCTTTTTATCGAATTGATAATATCGTCAAAAATGCCAGGTTCAAATTGATTGAAATGCCCGCATTCCAACAAGCGTAATGTGCGTTGTAAATCTTCGTCAGCATCAATGTAGGCTTGTGGATTGTAGTTTTCATTGAGAGCTTGCACTTCAGCTTCAGTTAAACCAAACAAGAAGAAATTATCGTCGCCGACTTCTTCACGAATTTCAATGTTTGCGCCGTCTAACGTTCCGATGGTAATCGCACCATTCATCATGAATTTCATGTTGCCCGTACCAGAAGCTTCTTTGCCAGCAGTTGAAATTTGTTCTGATAAATCGGCACCTGGACAGATTTTTTCCATTGCCGAAACGCGGTAATTTGGCAAGAAAACAAGTTTCAATTTACCGCCAACATCTGGATCGTTGTTAATGACGTGACCGACATTGTTAATCAATTTGATGATGCGTTTTGCCATGTAATAACCTGGCGCGGCTTTACCGCCAATTAACACACAACGCGCCACCCAATTTGCCGTGTCACCACGTTTAATACGGTCATACAAATGAATAACGTGTAGCACGTTCAACAGTTGACGTTTGTATTCATGAATTCGTTTCACTTGCACGTCAAAAATTGCATTCACATTGAACTCAACATCGGCGTGATCATGTTTTTTGAAATCAATCAATTTTTGTTTAGCGTGTTGTTTTAATGTGTGCCATTTTGCACGGAATGCCGCATCGTCTGCGTAAGGTGCAAGCAATTGTAATTGCGACAAATCCGTAATCCAACCATCACCAATTGTTTCGGTAATTAACGCCGCGAGTTCAGGATTACACGCGGCTAACCAGCGACGTGGCGTAACGCCATTTGTTTTGTTGTTAAATTTATCAGGCGTAAATTCGTAGAAATCACGGAATAAACCTTCTTGTAATAATTTTGAATGCAATTCCGCCACACCATTCACCGAATAACTTCCAACAATCGCTAAATACGCCATTCGTACATATTGACCGCCCTGCCCTTCTTCGATAATCGACATTCGTGCTAAACGATCTTTATCACCAGGCCAGCGCGATGATACTTGCGACATAAAGTGCATATTGATTTCAAAAATAATTTCCAACAAACGCGGCAATAATTCTCTGAATAATCCTACTGACCAACGTTCTAAGGCTTCGGGCAACAAGGTGTGATTCGTATAAGCCATTGTGTTGCGCGTAATTTGCCACGCTTCATTCCACGGCAACTCATAAATATCAATCAGCAAACGCATCAATTCGGCAACCGAAATACTTGGATGCGTGTCGTTTAATTGGAAGCAATTTTTGGCAGAGAATTCTTTAAAATTATTGCCGTGACGACCAACCCACGTTGAAATTACGTCTTGCAAACTTGCCGATGCCAACAAATACTGCTGACGCAAACGCAAGGCTTTACCGTTTTCACTTGAATCATTCGGGTATAAAACCATCGTGATATTTTCAGCGGTATTTTTAGCCGCAACGGATTCAGCGTAATCACCCGCATTAAATTCTTCTAAATCGAATTCTTCTGTTGCGGTTGCTTTCCACAAACGCAATGTGTTTACCGTACCGTTTTGATAGCCTGGAACAGGTGTGTCGAATGGAACAGCCAAAATGTCGTGTGTATCAACCCATGCAACTTTGCGTTTGCCGTGTTCGTCAACACGAATTTCTGTGTGACCGCCAAATTTAACACGCTGTACATATTCAGCCCGTTCAATTTCCCACACATTGCCATTACGCAGCCAATGATCGGGGCGTTCAATTTGTTCACCATTCACAATCGCTTGCGAGAACATGCCATATTCGTAACGCAATCCATAACCCGTAACAGGTAATTGCAGGGTCGCGCAACTATCAATAAAACACGCCGCTAAACGTCCTAAACCGCCATTACCTAAACCCGCATCAGGTTCACTTTCAACTAATTCTTCAAGATCTAAACCTAAGTCGTACATCGCATTTGCAACGACTTCGTCTAAATCCAAATTGAGCATTGCGTTACTTAATGCTCTGCCCATCAAAAATTCCATCGATAAATATGACGCACGACGCGAATCTTGTTCTTTGTAAGTGGTGTAAGTGCGTTTCCAGCGTTCAACCAGACGATCACTAATTGCTAATGAAAGGGCTTCATAAGCATAATGCGGCGAGCGACAGCTGGCATCACGTCCTAAACGATGACCGTAATAACGTTTGAAGTCGTTTTCAATATGCGTTTCATCCATACCTAAATCTGGCAAAGTTGTAATTGTTGAACTTGGTTTACTGGTTTTGAAAATTCTAAAGGGCATAATAGTACCGTTTTAAAGAGGGTTTTAAGAAGTGGTGTTATTTTAGTCTAAATCACGCAAAATATGGGCAGTAATTGGCTAAAGTACGCATTGATACCATAAATGCGCCGCTATTTGACTTAATTATTTGTAGTAGTCGAGAGTTCTTCTTTCGCTAACAAACGACGGATATTACTTTCATGTCGCCAAAGTAAAAGCCCTGTCATTATGAAAGCAGCAAAGGTCAAAACAGGATCTTCGGTCAAAAACCACGCATAAATGGGTGAAAGTGCAGACGTAATTAAGGCGGCTAATGATGAAAGTTTGCTAAGTTTATAAATGCTTATCCAAGTTAACGCAAAGGCGGCACCGAGGAAAACATCAAAGCCAAACAAAACGCCTGCTGATGTTGCAACACCTTTGCCGCCTTTGAATTTGAAAAATACAGGGTAAAGATGCCCGATAAATGCGGCTAATCCCACCAAGGCAAATAAAATAGACGGTGCGCCGACTAATTTTGCAGCCAAAACAGGCAATAAACCTTTCAAAAAATCACCGAAAAAAGTAATCATTGCCGCTTTTTTGCCACCGATTCGCATGACATTCGTCGCGCCAGGATTTCCTGAACCTTGTTCACGTGGGTCGGGTAAACCCATTAACCGACAAACAATAATCGCGCTTGAAATTGAGCCGATTAAATACGCGAGTGGAAGAATAAAACCTAGAATCATTTTGCACCTGTTAAAAATTCGTGAAGACTTGTCAGATAACGCCTTTACAGCGATACTTACGCCCTTTTTCAAGACATATCATAATCGGAAAATAAACAAATATGACAGACATCATTTTTTTACGCGACGTGCAAATTGACACGTTAATCGGTATTTTCGATTGGGAGCGGGACGCGAAACAAACGCTGATTTTTGATGTAGAAATGGCGTTTGATTGCCAGAAAGCCGCTGAAAGCGATGAAATCGTGGATGCACTAAATTACAAAGCCGTTTATGACCGATTGGTTGATTTTGTCGGCAACAGCGAATTCTTTTTAATCGAGAAATTGGCGGCTGAAATGATTCGTGTGATTCAAACGGAATTTGGCGTTTCAAGAGTGAAATTAACGGTAAATAAAAAAGGCGCGGTTGGAGCAGAGATTAACGTCGGCGTTGTGATGGAACGTGGTGGATGATTACTAAAAACCAATTAGTCGAATTTTACCGTCAAGCCTGCGAAGTGGAATTACAAGCCTTTAAACCTGGAAATGTCAGTATTTATTCCGACGGTCACGCTATGACGGTAGACGATTTTCGACGCAGTGCCGAAGTGAGTTCGCCAGCAATTTGTGAAGAAAATTATTCATTGGGTGAAAAGATTTTTTATGCCGTCAAAGCCACGCGCGAAGCCGTGGGTTGTAATACGAATTTGGGAATCATTTTATTGTGTGCGCCGTTGATTCAAGCGGTACAAAATTATCCAGAGTTAGGCTTACGCGCTGCATTATCAAAAGTGTTAAATAGTACGACAATTGATGATGCAAATTGGACATTTAAAGCGATTGCTTTAGCTTCACCAGGTGGTTTAGGCGACGTTGAAAATCAAGATGTTAGCGAAAATGCGACGGTTACGTTACAGACCGCGATGCGTATAGCATCTGATAAAGATAGGATTGCATTGCAGTACGTCAGTGATTATAAAGATATTTTCGATTTAGGCGTTTTCAGTTATACTTGCGCCTTCAATCGGTGGGGTGAGCAGAGTTGGGCAGCGGTCGCAGTATATGCAGATTTGTTGAGTCAATTTCCTGATAGTCATATCGAGAGAAAATTTGGGAGTCGGTACTCTGCAAGGGTAGCAACTATGATGCGAGAACTTAGCGATAAGTTACAAGTCGTAAATGACCCTGAACAGGTTAAGCCGCTGCTTTATCAGATGGATACTGAACTTAAATCACACGGTTTGAATCCAGGCACCACCGCTGATTTAACGGTAGCAACAGTGTTAACCGTATTTTTAAAATGTTCTCTCTGTAAGTAGAGACAAACCTCGGAGACATGAAACATGTCGATAGTAAATTCAGTTTTATCATTTTTTTGTTCAAAGGAGAAAAGCAACATGGCTAAAATCAATAACTTGCGTGTAGGCGAATCATTAGTAGGCGAAGGCAACGAAATTGCACACATTGACTTAATCATTGGGCCACGCGGTTCAGCAGCTGAAACTGCTTTCGCGACAGCTTTAACAAATAACAAAGACGGTTTCTCAACTTTGTTAGCAGTTGTTGCGCCAAACTTGATGGTTAAACCAGCAACGATTTTGTTCAACAAAGTAACAATTAAAGGCGCAAAACAAGCAGTTCAAATGTTCGGTCCAGCACAACGTGCTGTTGCTATGGCTGTTGCTGATTCAGTTGAAGACGGCACAATCCCAGCTGATGAAGCTGATGATTTGTTCATTTCTGTTGGCGTATTCATTCACTGGATGGCTGAAGACGACGCGAAAATCGAAGAATTCAACTACAAAGCAACTAAAGAAGCAT
>CAZLGN010000132.1:0-6006 GCA_964558865.1 uncultured Methylomagnum sp. | reverse complement strand
TGTGTGATGGAAGGCTTAACCCAAAAGGAAACACAATGCGTCATTACGAAATTGTTTTTTTAGTTCACCCTGACCAAAGTAGTCAAGTATCTGCAATGATTGACCGTTACAAATCAATCATTGAAGCAACCTCTGGAAAAATCCACCGTTTAGAAGATTGGGGTCGTCGTCAAATGGCGTATCCAATCAAAAAAGTTCACAAAGCCCATTACATTTTAATGAATGTTGAATGTGACCAAATTGCCTTAAATGAACTTGAAACGGGATTCCGTTTTAATGATGCGATTTTGCGTAACATGATTTTGTTACAAGAAGAAGCTATCACTGAACCTTCAATCATTGCAACGACAACCGCTGAAGAAGCGAAAGCCGCCGAATTACGCGCAAAAGACAATGCTGCTCGTGAAGCCGCCGCTGCATTAGCCGCTGCAAACGAAGTCATCGAAGAAGACGCGGATGAAGACTTTGATGCTGACGATTCAGCAGAATAATCCCTTTCACAATTCATTACGGAATTAACATGGCACGCAACATTAGACGTAAAAAATTCTGCAGTTTCGGCAAAGAAAACAGCAGTCAAATTGATTATAAAGATTTGAATTTGTTAGGCGATTACGTTACCGAAACAGGTAAAATCGTCCCAAGTCGTATTACAGGAACCCCTGCAAAATACCAAAGACAAATTTGCACCGCAATTAAACGCGCACGTTTTATCGCATTGTTGCCGTATTGCGACGCACACGAATAAATCACAAATCTGATGGGAATTCTAGCAACCTACATTATGCGCGGACGGTGGCAAGCGATTATCGCGACCATCGGCTTGGCTTTTTTGTCGTTGTTTATGCCGCCCATTAGTATTGTTAGCTCTGCGGCGGTGGGTTTAGTTACCTTACGACTCGGAGCTTACGAAGGATTAACGGTTTTTGGTATTGCGATTCTAACCCTCGGCACGCTTGGCATGTTGGTGGGAAACATTGAATTCGCACTGCTTTACGGCGCGGTTTTATGGCTACCAATTTGGATATTGGCGATTTTATTACGAGCAGGTCGGCGATTAGCTTTGGCGATTGAAGGCGCAGTATTATTTGGCGGTGTTGGCATTATCAGCTTTTATTTGTACAAGCCCGATGCGATTGAAATGTGGAAAAGTTTGTTAATGCAAATGGCTCCACCAAATGCGTCGCTAGATATGCAGCCGCAGATGGAACTCATCGCGCATTACATGACGGGCATCATTGCCGCTGGCACTGTTTTTGGCTGGATATTTGCGTTGTTCATGGCGCGTTGGTGGCAAGCGCAATTGTATAACCCCGACGGATTTAGAACTGAATATCTAAGTTTATCTACATCAAAACGTTTGGCGTTAGGCAGTATCGGTTTAGTCAGCGTTGCAATGTTGAGTTCTGGTGAAATTGCTGAATTGGCGTGGAATCTCAGTATTCTCGCCTTCGTGCTTTATACCTTCGTCGGAACGGCAGTTGCTCACAGCCTGCTTGCGCCGATGAAACAAGGTCGTTATCTCGTCATTGGCTTTTATATCGCGGTGTTTTTGATTCCGCATTTACTTGTTCCAGTTGCGACGATTGGTGTAGCGGATGCGTGGCTGAATCTACGTCAAAAGTTCAAAACGAAATAAACCAAAACTGTTAATCAAATCACAAAATGCGCTGAAATCGGCGCGAATCTTTATACGAAATTACACGAGGTTGTAACGATGGAAATAATTCTTCTTGAGAAAATTGCGAATTTAGGCAGTTTGGGCGACAAAGTCAGCGTTAAAAATGGCTACGCTAGAAACTTTTTGATTCCACAACACAAAGCCGTTGTGGCGACAGCGAAAAAAATTGCTGAATTTGAAGAGCGTCGCGCTGAACTCGAAAAAGCCGCTGCTGCCAAATTAGCTGCTGCTCAAACACGCTCTGACGCATTAGGCAAATTGCACATCACGATTGCACACAAAGCAGGCGACGAAGGTCGTTTATTTGGTTCAATCGGTACTCATGCGATTGCTGATGCGATTACAGCCGCAGGCGTTCAAATTGATAAAAGTGAAATTCGTTTGCCACATGGCACGATTCGTCATTTAGGCGATTTTAAAGTTCATGTGCATTTGCACGCAGACGTTAATGCAGTTTGCGCTGTTAAAATCACTGCTGAGGCGTAATTTCAGCTCGAAAGGCGCGAAGTCTAACTTTGCGCCTAACGCGCTCTCAAACTATGCGACGACTCTATTCGTTTCTTTTTTATTGTTCGATTCCCCTCGTAATTTCGCGTCTTTGGTGGCGCAGTCTTAAAAATCCTGATTATCGCCAACGTATTTTTGAGCGTTTCGGCTTTTACACAAAAATTTATCCTAAAAATGTTATTTGGTTTCACGCTGTTTCAGTCGGTGAATGTGAAGCTCTTTTCCCGTTAATTCGTTTAATTCAAACGCGCCAGCCGCAACTTCAAATTTTAATTACCACCACAACGCCAACAGGTTCTGCGCGGGTTCAAGCCGTTTTAGGCGAAAGTGTTCAACACGTTTATTTGCCTTACGATTTACCCAATGTCGTTGCACGATTTTTGAAAATGTTTAAACCGAAAATAGCGGTGATTGTGGAGACTGAAATTTGGGCAAACCTTTTTCACGCTTGTGAAAAAAATCAGATTCCGTTGTATTTAATCAATGCCCGCTTATCTGAAAAATCAGTGCGCGGTTATCAAAAAATTCCATCGTTGGCGATTCCTGCATTAAACGCCATTACAATCTGTGCGACACAATCGGAAACCGATAAAGCCCGTTTTATTCAAATTGGCGCAAAGCCTGAAAACGTTGAAAATCTCGGCAACATTAAATTCGACATAACGATTACAAATGACGTTTTGTCAGATGGTTACGCTTTGAAAAATCAGCTTTTCAAAAATCGTTTTGTGTTTTTAGCCGCAAGTACCCACGATGGTGAAGAAGTTTTATTGTTCGATGCTTACAAAAACTTAAAAAAACACATTCCAGAATTACTTTTAGCCATTGCACCACGTCATCCAGAGCGTTTTGCGGTAGTTAAATTATTGGCAAAAAATACGAATTTAAAAATCACCTCTCGAACATCAAATCAACCGTGTGAAAATGAAACGGATGTATTTTTAATTGATACGCTAGGCGAATTAAAATTATTTTACGCAACTGCCGATATAGCGTTTGTTGGCGGGAGTTTTGCGCCAATCGGTGGACATAATGTGTTAGAACCTGCCGCTGTTGGTACACCCGTTTTATTTGGTTTGGAAATGCGAAATTTCGCGTTGATTGCTGAAAAAATACTTGCCGCACAAGCCGCGATTCAATGTGAAAATATCATCGAATTAGAAAATAAAATCATTGAACTTTATAAACAACCTGAATTACGAAATCTGTTAATCTCAAATGGAAAAAATTTTGTTACTCAAAATCAAGGCGCGACAGAAAAAATTTATCAACTTTTGCTTCAATCAATTACATGAAAAAAAACAAACCCACATCACAACCCACCATCGAAGAACAACAGCAATTGCTTAATCTTTACAATCAATGTTTGTTTGTGGAAGCGGTTGCCGAAGCTGAAAAAATGGTTGTTCATTTTCCAGATTGTGTTTTTGCGTGGAAAATCTTAGGTAGTTTGCTACAAAATTTGGGAAGAACAGTCGATGCACTAGTCGCTAAAAGAAAGGCTGTAGAACTTGCTCCAAATGATGTCGAAGCACATAACAATTTGGCTGTAACATTTAAAGAGCTGAAATTGTTTGATGAAGCTGAAAAAAGCTGTCTTCGCGCTTTAGAAATAAATCCAGATTTTGCCTCTGCATATTGCAACTTAGGCAACGTTTTTCAGGAACAAGAAAATTTCAGTGAAGCTGAAAAATGCTACAAACAGGCTTTAAAAATTGATTCAACTTCGGCAGAATTTCACAACAACTTAGGTGCTGTTTTAAAAAAACAATACAAAAATAAAGAAGCTGAAGCTAGTTATCGACAAGCATTAGCCATCAATTCAAATTTTCCTGATGCACTTGGCAATTTAGCTAAACTATTATTTTTAGAAAGACGTTATGTAGAAGCGGATTCTATTTATCAAAATTCATTGCGCTATGCTAAAAATCAACCCGATTTTAACAACTCAATTTTTACGCATCTGCATCTTTGTTACTGGGATAAGCTCAAAATAAATCTCGAAAAATTAGCAACTTATTTTGAAGTTTCTAACGTTTACACTTGCAATCCATTCGCCATTCTTTCATTTACAAACTTCAACGGTCTTGATTCAAAAAAAGCCAGTTACTTACTTGCAGATAAAGAATACAAAAATAAATTAGCTAAAACACCACTCACCACAAAAATTACCCATTCCCACAAAAAGCTCAGAATCGGTTACTTATCCGCAGATTTTCACACGCACGCCACGGTTTATTTAATGGCAGGCGTTTTAGAAAATCGAAATACCGAAAATTTTGACGTTTATTTGTATTCTTACGGCATTGAAGCAAAAGACAATTCTCGTTCTCGTGTTGAAAAAGCCTGCGAAGTTTTCCGAAATATCTGCGAATTATCCGACGACGAAGCGGCTCAACAAATTGTCGCCGATGAAATTGACATTTTGGTGGATTTGAAAGGTTACACAGCGGGTTCAAGACTTGGAATTCAAGCCTTGCGACCTGCGCCAATTGTGGTTAGTTGGCTCGGTTATCCAGCAACGTTAGGACATGAACGATTAGCCGATTACATCATTGGCGATGCAACCGTTACGCCTTTGAAACACGCTGAACATTTCAGCGAAACGCTTGCGTTAATGCCGCACTGTTATCAACCAAATGACAACACCCGTCCGATTGGCGCGTGTCCAACTCGTGCTGAAGCGGGTTTACCAGAAAATACGTTTGTGTTTTCGACCTTCAATCAAGCCTACAAAATTACGCCTGAAATGTTCGATATTTGGTGCAAATTGTTAATCGCGGCACCGAATAGCGTGTTATGGATTTTGGAACCGATTGAAGTTGCACAAGAAAATCTGCGTCGTGAAATGACAGCGCGAGGCGTGAATTCGTCACGTTTAATTTTTGCCCCAAAAATGGAACAGACCGCACATTTAGGGCGTTTGCAACTGGTAGATTTAGCGGTTGATACATTTCCTTACACCTCGCACACTACCGCATCGGATGCACTTTGGGCGGGTGTGCCATTGGTGACAAAAATGGGCAAAACCTTCGCCAGTCGTGTTGCGGCGAGTATTTTACGAACGATGGATTTAGCCGAATTGGTTACGACAAACGATGACGATTATTTCAACGTAGCGTTAAATTTGGCGCAAAATCCTGAAAAATTGGCGGCAATAAAACAGAAAATAGTCACGCAAAAACTGATTTCACCGTTATTTGATACAGAAAAATTCGCCCGTGATTTAGAACAGCTTTATCAAACAATTTGGGCGCAAGAATTGAAAGGCGAACGGAAGGCGGTGGTTTTTGAATCGGAAGCAAAACACGAATTTCATCCGCAATTTATTACTGATGATAAGGGTGAGAATAAGTTTGTGATTTTGCCATTTGCAGAATGGGAGCAAATTTTGACCGCATTTGGAGAAAAATAATGGAACTCTATGCGGTGAAGAAAAATTAGAATCAAATCATAATGACGACCTTTGCAATAAATCGAAAGTGAATTTATTGCGTAAATTTTAACTTTCTTATATTAAAAACTATGACCCAAAAACTTTATATTCAAACCAATGGTTGCCAAATGAACGAATACGATTCGGACAAAATGCGCGATGTTTTGCAGGCTTCACACGGTTTTGAAATGACAGATGACCCTAAATTAGCCGATGTTTTACTGTTAAATACTTGTTCAATTCGTGAAAAAGCCGAAGAAAAAGTGTTCTCTGCACTCGGCAGATGGCGAAAAATTAAAGACAAACGCCCTGACGTGATTATCGGTGTGGGCGGTTGCGTGGCAAGTCAAGAAGGTGCGGCAATTCAAAAACGTGCGCCATT
>CAZLGN010000131.1:0-6081 GCA_964558865.1 uncultured Methylomagnum sp. | reverse complement strand
GACTAAAAATCATCCATGATTTTCAGCGTCGGGAAATTGTTTTTGACTGAATCCTATGCGGTAACAATCGGCAACGTATTATTTCTTCTAACATTTTCTTTTGGGGTGGACTTAATTCAATTGCTGTACAAGTTCTCATAGTGTTCTTAATGGATATGTGTGGATGACTGTTTCTATTATCCCTCTATTTTGAAGTTTGCTGTAGTACGTTGCTTGTACAAAAAACACGCGATATTGCAGATAGTTTTAGAAGCGTTGAATGCGTCGTTAAATTTTGGATTCAGGTACAATGCTTGAATCCTACTAAAAATTAAGTGAGAACAATCTTTTGAATTCAAGAATTTTCCAAAATGTGTAAATATTTCAAACGAATTACAAAACTATTTCGTATTGGTTTAGCGGTCAAAAACGTGCGAACAACCCAAAGCGAAACGGAGAAATTACTAGCGCAACGAGCGTTAGTGGCTTTACTCGCTGACGCACGCGGCATCAGTTTAAAAATCGGGCAACTTTTCGCTGCAGTCGAAGGCGGCAGTGAATTTCAGTCGCTTACTGACAGTGTTCCCGCGTTGCCGCTCAAAATCATGTTGCCCATTTTAGAAAAAAGTTTGGGTGTTTCACCCAAAAAAATTTTTAAAAACATTCAACCTGCCACCGCCGCCGCATCTTTGGGACAAGTGCATTTAGCCGAATTTCACGATGGCACGCCTATCGCCATTAAAATTCGTTATCCCGATATTGCCGATGCGGTTCACGCTGAATTACACCTCGCAGGCTTAGTGCCAAATGTTGGCAAAATTCAAGAATGGGGATTTGATTTAACCGCATATAAACAAACGCTTTTCGATACCTTGCAACGTGAATTGGATTACCGTTCAGAGGCGGCGAGACAAAAGTATTTTCGTGAAAATGTGCGAGTGGCGCGTTTAGAAATTCCGCGCGTTTATGACGAATTCAGCAGTGATTGTGTGTTGGTACAAAGTCGCGCCACAGGTGTCACATTTCCCGAAATCGTGAATTGGTCAGAAAGTGAACGCCGTTTAATTGCCGAAATTTTATTAAAAACCTTATTTACTAGCGTCTTTGTGACGGGTGAAATCCACGCTGACCCACATAACGGCAACACGTTTTATAATCATGCCGACAACGATTCGATGGTGACATTATTGGATTTTGGTTGCACGGTTTCGTTAGATAAAACACGCCGATTAGCGTTATTGAAATTGATTTTAGGGTGTCGTGAAAAAAGCGAGGTGAATCCGTTAGATTGTTTTGTGGCATTGGGTTTTGATGCCCAAAAACTTGCTCACATTCAAGGCGCATTGCCGATGTTAAGCCAATTTTTGTTTCGTCCATTTTTGTCGGATTACGTTTTTAATTTAGCGGAATGGCAACTTGAAAAATCTATTATCAATTTATTGGACGAAAAACGGTGGTGGTTTCGTTCGGCGGGCGCAGCGGACGTATTGCTGTTAATGCGAGCCTTTCAAGGTTTAACGCAACAATTACAAAAACTTAGCATCAATTTAAATTGGTGGGAATTGTTAGAAAAAAGCGTTGGTCAAAACGTATTTCAAGAAGCACGGGAATTGAATTTACCTGTAATAAATGTCAAAACAGAACGGTTTAAAACATTGGATTTCGCTTCACAAGCTCAAAAATTACACGTCAAAATTACCAAAAACGACGCGCCACTGGTCAGTGTTTCAATGCCAGCCGAAGCAGCGTTTGATTTGGAGAATTTAATTCCCGAAGAAGTGCATTTAGAATTAACGCAACGCGACGTAATTGATTTGTCTGAGATATTGGAGCGGTTGAAATTAGAAGGTTTGCGTCCGCAAATTTTATTTGAATGCCAATTAGGTGAAAAACATTATTGCGTTTGGTTGGCGTAATTTTTAAATTGCTCGCCGCAAAGCATAAAAACTCAATCCACTCACCAATAAACTCGGAAAAATCGCCATCAAAAACGGATTAAAATCATAAATTAAACCAACGTGACCAAAGATTTTATCGAGAATGTTAAAGCTCATACCAATCACAATCCCAATCATCATACGACTTCCGACGTTAATACCGCGTTTGACACCGATTACAAACGGTGTCGCAACAAGCAACATCACGAACGTCACCAATGGATTCACAACCCGCCCCCAAAAAGCTAACTCGAAAGTTTGCGATTTTTGCTGATTATTTTTCAAAAATTCGATGTATTGCGCCAAATCAATCAGCGACAAATTATCAGGATTTACTACAGCAATTTTCACCAAATCGGGCGCAATCGATGATTGCCAAATTTGTTCAGCATTGGAATTTGCCTGCATTTTTTCAGTCGAAATTTGCGATTGCACGATATTTTCTAAACGCCATTTTTCATTTTGCAAATAGGTTGCTTTTTCAGCGTACGTGACACTTTGCAAATGCGTTTGATGATTCAATTCGTAAATACTGATGTCCGCTAATTCGCCATTATTTTCTAACTTGCGAACGTTGATAAATTTATTCCCTTCACGCAACCACAACCCGTATTTTGCATTGGAAACGAGTTGTTGATTTTGGGCGGTAGCTCTAAGAAATTGCCCTTTTTCTTCCGTTGTTGGCGCAATCAATTCACCGATTCCAACTGAAAATACCGCCAGAATCGCGCCTGCAACTAAAACCGATTGAATAATACCTAAAACCGACACGCCAGCCGCTCGCATCGCAATCAATTCGCGGTTATTCCCCATTGCGCCCAACACAAACAAACTGCCTAATAATGCGGCGGCGGGAACTAATTCATAACAAACTCGCGGCGAAGTTAAAGCAAGATAAGTAAAAATTGCCGTTAAATCGTAAGAGCCTTTGCCGATGTCTTTTAATTCATCCGTTAACGTAAATAAATTAAACAACGTCAACAATAAAACTAACGCGATAAATGTTCCTTTCAGAATTTCTTTGACGATGTATTGCGTTAAAACGTTCATTGTTCTGTTTTAGGCGTTTCAGGAATTTCAACAATTTCAGGTGTTTTATGACGTTGATACATATCAACTGCTGCATTATGCGCGTCTAAATCCGCAGAAAAAACGTGCGTCCCATCGCCTTTCGCCACAAAAAATAGGTTTTCGCTATCGTCTGGATGCAACGCCGCATGAATTGCCGCTCGCCCAGGCATGGCAATCGGCGTGGGCGGTAAGCCTTTGAAAGTGTAAGTGTTATAAGGTGTTGGCGTTTGCAAATCAGAGGTTTTAATATCACCTTGATACGCCTCACCCATGCCATAAATCACGGTCGGATCTGTTTGCAACATCATATCTTGTTGTAAGCGACGTGTGAAAACGCCAGCAATTTGGGGGCGTTCAAATGGTGCGGCGGTTTCTTTTTCAATAATCGACGCTAAACACACCGCTTGATAGGGCGTTGTAATTGGCAAATTCGCTGCCCTGTTCTTCCATTCTTCAGTTAAAACTAACTGCATTTTGCTGTAAGCGCGTTTTAATATCGCCGCATCGGATGTGTGTTTCTCGAAAAAGTAAGTATCAGGAAAAAATAACCCTTCGGGATGATGTTGCGAAATCCCTAATTTCGTGACGATAATTTCAAACGGATCCGCTATTAACGTATGTTCCAGATATGGATTTGCGTCTAATGTTTGGCGAATTTGTTTGAAATTCCAACCTTCGGGAAACGTAATGGCGTGTTGTTTAACTTTGCCCGAAACGAATAACGTTAAAATTTCAGGGGCTGTTATGCCTTTAGAAAGTTCATATTCACCTGATTTTATTTTTGTATTTGCGCCAGTTTTTTTCGCTAACAACTTGAACCAAAACGGTTTGATTTTGACGTTTTGCGCGACAAGTTTGTTCGTAACTTGTTTAAACGATTCGCCTTTTTCAATTTCAAGAATCACAGGTTTATCAAAAATAGTCGGACTGCTGATGGCACTTTCGTAATCCATCCAAATCCAACCACCGATATAACTCAAGCCAATTAGTGCGTAACCTACAATTTTATTTACTTGCATAAAGCTACCTGTTTTTGTTTTTCGTTTTCGAGTGCGAGTTGTAATTGCTTGGTAATTTCATTTTTTGGATAATGCCAACCGCTTAATTCACGCACGCCCCAAATGCCAATTACCGAATTACAAACAAAAATTTCATCGGCAAACTGTAAATCTTTCATAAAAAAATCGTGTTCAATCACGCGCATTTGTTCGAAAATCCAACTGCGTATAATTCCCGCGATGCCGCATTTTTTAAGCGATGACGTGTATAAAACACCTTCTTTGACGTAGAAAAAATTGCTCATCGTGCCTTCAATAATATGCTGATTCATGTCGAGCATGATGCCTTCTTGAATTGAATTATCATTCCATTCAGCACGCGCCAAAACTTGCTCCAAACGGTTCAAGTGTTTCATGCCCGCAAGAGTTGAATTTAAACCTAAACGTGTTTTACAAAATTTTGCTGTAATGCCGTCAGAATAATAATTTTTTGGATAATCGGGAAAGGGATGCAGGCTCAAAATGCGCGTTGATTCAATGTTTTCAGGTTGACGATAACCCCGTCCACCCGTGCCGCGCGTGACGATGATTTTTAAAACAGCGTTACCTGTATTTTGACAAAGCTGAGAAATTTCGAAACGAAGTAATTCTAAATCCAATTTCGGCAACAAAAGCCGCTGCGAATCATTATTTAAACGCTGTAAATGTTTTTCGAGAAAAATTGGCGTATTTTCGCGGACTTCGATGGTTTCAAATAATCCGTCGCCGTATTGAAAACCACGATCCATGACGGCGACAACGTCGCTTGATTTCCCGTTGACTAGCATTTTCACAGGTCGTGGTTGGTGTGAGAGTTTATGGGTAACGCTTGAAAATCAACGTGCCGTTTGTGCCGCCAAATCCAAAGGAATTCGACATCGCCACGTCAATTTTCATTTCCCTCGCGGTGTTTGGCACATAATCCAAATCACATTCGGGGTCTTGATTTTCTAAGTTAATCGTTGGTGGTGCAATTTGATTTTGAATGCTCAATGCGGTTAAAACCGCTTCAATTCCACCCGCCGCGCCTAACATGTGACCAATCATTGATTTAGTCGAACTGACGGCAACTTTATAAGCATGTTCGCCTAAAGCGGCTTTCATGGCTTGTGTTTCACCTAAATCACCAGCGGGCGTTGAGGTGCCGTGAGCATTGATATAATTCACGTCGGAAACATTCAAACCCGCATCACGCAACGCATTTTGCATACAACGCGCTGCGCCTTCGCCACCTTCTGACGGCGTAGTAATATGATACGCATCGCCACTCATGCCAAAACCAACTAATTCAGCATAAATTTTCGCGCCGCGTGCTTTAGCGTGTTCGAGTTCTTCTAAAACCACCACGCCTGCGCCGTCACTTAATACAAAACCATCACGGTCTTTGTCCCACGGACGACTGGCTTGTTGTGGCGCGTCATTGCGACGTGAAAGGGCTTTCGCGCTGGCAAATCCACCCATTGCCGTCGGAGAAGTAGTACAACGTTCTGCACCACCCGCAATCATGACATCCGCATCACCATATTGAATTAAACGCGCGGCATCGCCGATATTATGCGTACCTGTTGCACACGCAGTAACAATCGCATAATTCGGACCTTTCAAACCGTATTTAATCGACAGATTGCCTGAAATCATATTGATGATATTTCCAGGCACAAAAAACGGTGAAATTCGACGCGCCCCACTTTTTTCATAGGTTGCATAACATTCTTCAATCCCCGTAATGCCACCAATTCCAGAACCAATTGCTACGCCAATTCGTTCGGCATTTTCTTCTGTTACGGTTAATCCTGAATCGTCAAATGCCTGACAACCCGCCGCGATGCCATAATGCACAAAACCATCCATCCGTTTTGCGTCTTTTTCGGCAATGTATTGGCTGATGTCAAAATTGCGAATTACGCCACCAAATGTGGTTGGGAAAGTGGAAATATCAAAAGAATCAATGGCACTAATGCCACTTTTGCCGTTAATAATGCCAGCCCAAGTTTCTGCAACTGTGTTAGCTAAAGGCGTAACTGCGCCTAATCCAGTGATGACGACTCGACGTTTCA
>CAZLGN010000130.1:0-6082 GCA_964558865.1 uncultured Methylomagnum sp. | reverse complement strand
GCAAGCATTCGCCCTTGTTCATTGATAAATGGCAACCATTTTTCCTGTCCATTTTCATCGGTGTAAGTAATCGCCAAAATGTGATCGTAACCCGAAAAATGGTCATGCAAGTACAGCGCGTGCGGCACAATCCCTACAAATGTTGTTGACCACAAAACCACTGCATTACTCGCTTGCGCTAATGGTGTCAGCAGTGGATTGTGTAATTTGAAACGGTAAATCAATCCAAAATGAATCGTGCTGTTTAATTGTAAAATCAAAAATAATGACAAAATTTTGATGAATTTTCGCGTGAATGATTTGGGTTTTCGTGAAAATGCTTGCTCAAATAATTGCGTGTACCAAGTGTTATTTTTCAACGGAACTGCGACAAAACAACCGTCATCACAGCGAATTCGAGTATCTGCAATAGCGCGATATTTTTTTTCAGCTAATGTGCGAATAATCGGTAATGAAAGCAAAATTCCAACTAATTTTAAATAACTCATTTGTTGAAAAATTTGTGCATAAGTTTGTACGCCCGCATAAACATTGCCATATTTATCTACAGCGTACAAATCCGTTAAAAGTGTTTCTTTTCCAATCGATGCAAGCTCTGGATAATATGCGGCAAAGTCTTGAGCATTTTTAAAATCAATCCGTTTGAAAATATCAAAGTGATTTAAAATCAAAATAGTACGATTACAAAGTGGACATTGTTTATCATAAAAAACGGTAAAAGTCGGTTGTTGCGCGACAAAGAAATTCCCAATTGCTCGCCACCACGCAAATGGAATCATCAACAAATAAAAGCACAACATTCCCAAGCCAAAGGGATAAATGTTGAATGACAGCGTAATGCCTAAATGCAACGATGCGCCAATTAGCAGATACACAATACGTGCGTAACGATGCCAAAAGAAAAAAATAAACGTGAATTGAAAAACTAAAATCGTGTAACTGAACGCATTTTCAAACCATTTTTGATTCAATAAAACCGACATATCCAATGCTGAAACGTAGTAAGGTTGCGTCGCGGGTAGCCACGTTCCTAAACCATTTCGCCAATGTGGCGCGAACATTTTGTGAATCGCTGAATCGAAATACAAAAAGCCTAAACAAATTGCCACGGGTAACAAATACGACAGCACAGTGACGGTTGGTTGTGTATATTTGCTGTAATGTGTAAACGGTGTACTGAGTTTGTAGCGTAAATTATCGAGTGAAAATGCACGGTCAGCAGGCATAAATAACAGAAAAAATCCTGCGCCAATCATGAAAGTATCAAACCCACCATCGAAATCGCGTTGCATCGGTGTGAAATTCACAAACAAAATCCACAGCGCGTAATTCAACAACATGGCGGTTTGATAGCGATAGCCCAGCGTGACACAAATAGCGACAATTGCCCATAAACCCAAAAACACGGGAATCATCGGAAATTCAACGTCTAAATACGGAATTGGATCGAAAATTAGGTGATTGAAATACAACAAAAAACAAATTTCTTGCAACGCAATCAAGCCGTAGCCGATACGAAACAAACCTAAGCCCGTAGCGGGAACTTGCTTGTTGAGCAATGCGAGAAATTTAGAAGAAAGATAAGAAAACATAGCAACTCAAAATACAAAACGTGAAAAATTTTGGCTAAAAAAAAGGTCGCAACATAACACGTTGCGACCTTTTGCTACAGATAGAAAATCTATCGCTTATTGATCTTCTGGATTTGGAGCAAAGACCCATTTTACGAAGAAATAACCAGCGGCAGCTACAGCTATACCAATCGTTGCGCCCATTGGCGTTTTTAACATTTCAGTAACGTCTAAAATTGCACCCATTGCATTCTCCTAATAATTATTTTGTTTAAAAAATATGCTAAAAAATAGCATAAACGGAATGTGCATAATACGTTAGAATCCACGAAAGTCAAGGCTTGTTGAGTGCTTTGACATGGTAAAAATTCAAGCCTTGGATTTAATGATGCTATAATTCCAAACGCTACATTTGTATTCAAACATTAACAGGGTGATAAAAAATGAGAATAAAAAATTACGTTAAATGCTTGCCGTTAGCTGCTGTATTTTTTGCGTCGTTTGCTCACGCCGATGTCTTGTTAAAAGATAGCAGCGAAATTTTAGGTAACTGGGCTGTCACAGCAGAGTCGCTCAAAATTGATGGTGAAAAAAAGTTAATCAAAAGTGCGTGGGAATTCAAAAATGATGGCACATTGGTTTCAATTTCAACCGACTCTTTGGGGCGCACTAAAGAGATGACTGTTGCGGTAAAATACACGGTTGAAGATGGTGTGATTAAAAAACAACTTTCACCAGGGCGTGAAAAATATGAATCTTGTTCTGTTGTAAAACGAGAAGGTTCAGAAATGATTGTAAAATGTACAAATTTATTTCTGTTTTTAACAAAAAAATAATAATACAAAGGGGGATATGACAATGATTGGTGGAATTTTCATGATTTTTGTTGCCATCTGGATTTATCAGTCGGCAACACGCGCAAAAGTGAATAACATATTTTATTGGGTTGCGGGTGGCACCGTCTTATTTTTTACTGTTCAATTTTTATTAGTTGAATTCGACATTACGTTACTTGAATCGCTCAGAAGTAGCGAAGGTGGCGCAAGTTATGAGGCAATCAATGGTGCGGACCGTAAAAATGAAGGCGACTTCCAAGGTTTTGGCGGTGTTTTAGAATCCTTGATTTTTGAATTGTTGCCACAAATCGCAGGTTTCTTAGCGGTTGCCGTGGTTCGTAACCGTTTTATGTTGAAAGAACCTTTGAATGTGACGAATTTATTCAGCGGCTTAAAAGAAATGTTCGCAAGTATCAAAGGCAGCTTCAAAGCCTCTGCAACACAAGAATAAAATCTGTTTTGTTAGGCGTAAATCCTTTTACGCCTAACTTTCAAGCGTCAACAATCACACCACGCTTCACAAAATCTGCCAAAATTTCAGTTCCTTTTTCTTTCAAAATTGCTAACGAAATCGACGGCGCAAAATTCGCCAATTCAGCCAAATAACTTTCCACAAGTTGTTCAGGCTGATTTTCAAGCAACTGTAATAATTGAAAGGTCAACGGCGTGATTTCTAAAAATTGCACGCAATCTTCAGCGTTACGATAAACCATTAAAAACGTTGGTTGTTCACTTGTGAGCGGTATAAATTTAGGCGAAATTTTCTGCACGGGGAATTGATATGCTAAAACACACGCTAGCGGCGAAAGTTTCAATTTTGCGGTCGTTAAATTTTCGAGTGGCATTTGTTCAAATTCTGCATCACTAATCGACAACGCCATCTCCACCCATTCGTAATGCGCCAACTCAAATAAAAACGGTAAATCAGTCAAGTTTTTTCGTTCGTTTTGCAAATAGGCTAAAAATTCTTCGGGGATTTCAGAAAAATGCGGCGTGGTGCAAACGTGATTTTCAAAAAAATCTTGCGCCAGATTTGTCCAATTTTGTGGCAAAAACAAACTGTGTAACACGGGAAAATTCGCGGTTAAAAATCCGTCGATATTATTGAAAAATAATTCGCGGTACATTGCCATCCGTTCAGGTTTTACGCCATTTGGCAGGGGATTTTTTTCAGGATTGCGAATGTAAGCAGCAAATGCCGCTTGATGATTTGAAAAAGTCATTGCTTATCTCCCCCCTTGAAAAGGAGGGGCAGAAGGGATTTGCTTTAAATCCTCCTGTAGCATTTTAATTTGTTGCACTTCGGCGACTAATTCAGCTAACGGTGGTAAATTAAAATCTCGTTCCAACAATGTTGGAAATACGGTAAAACCGTGGTAGGCGTGACGTAATAATTCCCAAACAGGGTCAATAATTGGCGCACCGTGCGTATCGACTAAAAAATCGCTTCCAACTTTGAAATGCCCCGCAATATGCGCGTAAGTAATGCGTTCAATCGGCATGGCGTTCAAAAATTCCAGCGCGTCGTAACCGTGATTTACGCTATTGACGTAAATGTTATTTACGTCGAGCAAAATATCACAATCGGCTTCATTTACCACGGCGTTGAAAAAGTCGATTTCGAGCATTTCTTGACCGACACAGGTGTAGTACGACACGTTTTCAATGGCAATTTTTCGCTCCAAAATATCTTGAACGCGCTTAATACGAGCGACAACGTGTTTTACCGCTTCCAGTGTAAAAGGAATCGGCATCAAATCGTATAAATGCCCATTTTGACTGCAATAACTCAAATGTTCGCTGTAATGTTCAATGCCGTGCGTTGCCATAAAATTTTTGATTTGACGCACCAACGCTTCGTCGAGCGGGTCAGAACTTCCGATTGAAAGCGATAAACCGTGACACACAAAACGGTGTTTTTCGGTCATGGCGCGAAATTGTTTGCCCAATTTTCCGCCCATCGTAATCCAGTTTTCGGGTGCCACTTCAAAGAAATCAACCTCTGGCTGTGGCGTTTGCAAAATTTCGCTTAGAAACGCACGGCGTAACCCTAAACCCGCCCCATATAATTTAAACTGCATCATTTTTCTCCAATGTCGATTAGTGGCGCGATATTAACAAATCTTTTGCTAAACTTAGCGTTTTTTAAGCCAACGGAATAGCCGCTTTGCTCTCACACATTAAAATCGTCTTAGTTGAAACCTCGCACCCTGGAAATATCGGCGCGGTGGCGCGGGCAATGAAAAATATGACTCTCACCAATTTGTGCCTAGTTTCGCCCAAACTATTTCCCCACGCTGACGCAACCGCCCGAGCAGCGGGCGCGGATGATATTTTGGCACGAGCGCAAATTTTTGAAACATTGCCCGCAGCTCTTGCTGATTGCACGTTGGTCATCGGAGCGAGCGCGAGAATTCGCACCATTAGTTGGACAGAAGTCACGCCGCGTGAATGCGCCGAAAAAGTGATTAACGAATCGGCGCATGAAAAAATAGCAATTGTGTTTGGGCGCGAAAATTCGGGATTAAAAAACGAAGAACTCGATTTATGCCGCTATTTACTGCACATTCCTTGCAATGAAAATTACAGTTCATTAAATATCGCCGCTGCCGTTCAGGTGGTTTGTTATGAATTATTTATTGCCGCACAAAATGGTGACGTGGCGCGTAAACTTGTTGGCGATGAATATGAACAAGATTTAGCAACTAATGAACAAATGGAATTGTTTTATAACCATCTCGCCGAAGCGTTGGTGGATATTGATTTTATGCGAACCGACAAAGAAAAATCGTTAATGCGTCGTTTGCGCCGAATTTACAACCGCGCCGAATTACGAAGTAAAGAAGTCGATATTTTGCGCGGAATTTTGCGTTTATCTCAAGGTCACAAAGGCGCGTTGAAAAACCAACATTAAAATTTTAACAAGAATAAAAAGAGAGATTTTTATGACAACAAACACTACTCACAGCCATT
Organism: uncultured Methylomagnum sp.; assembly: GCA_964558865.1. Taxonomy (GTDB): domain Bacteria; phylum Pseudomonadota; class Gammaproteobacteria; order Methylococcales; family Methylomonadaceae; genus UBA10906. The sequence continues at coordinate 702 of CAZLGN010000130.1, read as the reverse complement.
GGTCATCACGGTTTGCGTTTATTTTAGCGGCGACGGGTTCAGCCGTTGGTTTAGGAAACATTTGGAAATTCCCGTATATCACAGGCGAAAACGGTGGCGGCGCATTCGTTATGGTTTATTTAGCGTGCGTTTTGTTAATCGGCATTCCGATAATGATTGCCGAAACGATGCTCGGACGACGTAGCCAACGGAATCCGATTGAAACAATGGTACTTTTGACCGACGAAGCGCAAGCCGATAAACGTTGGCATTATTTGGGTTGGATGGGCGTGATTGCTGGCGTGTTGATTCTGTCGTATTACAGCGTGATTGCGGGTTGGGCTTCGGCGTATATCATCAAAGCCTTCACAGGCAGTTTTTTTGATGCAGATGCCGCCCAAATTCAAACGTTGTTTGAGAATTTTACCGCGAGTCCGTGGCAATTGATTTTCTGGCACAGCGTTTTTATGGGCGCGACAATGTCAATTGTGGCGCGTGGCGTAAATAACGGTTTAGAAAAATCGGTTCGTTTTTTAATGCCGAGTTTGTTTGTGCTGTTGTTTTTGTTGGTCGGTTACGCGATGACTACCGACAGTTATCAACGCGGCTTGGATTTTATGTTTAATGTAGATTTTAGCACCTTAACGCGCCATTCGATTTTGACTGCGATGGGACACGCTTTTTTCACGTTAAGTTTAGGTATGGGCGCGATTATGGTTTATG
>CAZLGN010000129.1:0-6083 GCA_964558865.1 uncultured Methylomagnum sp. | reverse complement strand
ATTGTTTCCTGTTACGGGGCGTTTGCCTGTAACTTGACATACTCTTGACATGAAAGTCCTCTGTTTATGAGATTAAAAATGAAAGTCAGGCATTATAATCGATGCACTAGCATCATTAAATCGTTTTTTTCAATAACTTGAGTTGTTCTAAGTTGAATTAAACGTCCCGCATCTTGATTTGTTAATGTGATATGAATGTCAGCATTTGGCAAAACTCCCGCCCCTTTCTCTGCCCATTCTATAAAACACAGCGCGTTTTGGCTTAAATAATCATCAATTCCAATCCATTCCAATTCATCGGGTTCAGCGAGGCGATATAAATCAAAATGAAAAATCTTGTGGTCGCTAATTTCATATTCTTCAATCAGCGCGTAAGTTGGACTTTTGATTGCACCTGTCACACCAGCCGCGCGTAATAAACCACGAACCAATGTCGTTTTCCCCGCGCCTAACTCACCGTGTAAAAAGATTAACGCTTTTTTGGGCAAACGGGTAAGAAGTTCAGCACCAAATTTTTCCGTCGATTCACTATCTGGTAAAAAAAAATGTTCCAGCATAAAAATTAAGAAATACCGTAAGTTATTGACGGATGATTGTGAGCAACCACTTGATTTCGCCCATTTTGTTTCGCTTCGAGTAATGCTTGATCAGCAAGTTTGATAGTGCGATTAAAATCAGGATGCCTGTCGTGCATCGCCGTACCAATGCTGACGGTAATCGCTAACACTTTGTCATCGCTTAATTTAAAAGGATAGTTTGCAATCACTAAACGTATTTTCTCCGACACACGATGAATCACCGTTTTATTTACGTCCGCCAAAACAATCAAAAATTCTTCGCCACCCAGTCGAAACACAAAATCACCTGCTCGAACTTGTTGAGTAAGAATTGTCGCAATCTGCTCTAAAATTTTATCGCCATTTTCGTGACCATAAGTGCTGTTGACTCGTTTGAAAAAATCGATGTCAATCATCACAGTGCCGAACAAAATACCGTTTTCAAGACTATAAGTCGTTTCATGACGCATCACCGTTTCTAAATAACGACGATTAAACAAATGCGTCAAAGGATCGCGTCCATTTTCTTCATCCATCATATCTTTGGCGATGTTGCCCAAAACCCAAATGGATTTTGAAATACATTCATTTAAACGGGTCAATGTATCTTCGATAGCCACATTATTTTGTTGACGAGTGTGTGTTGCAAGATGACGCATTTCTTCGTCGATACTATCAACCAACGTTACTAAGATCGCTAATTCTGGTCGTCCCGCTAAAAACAAATGCGCTTTATGTGAAATCCACAAACCAAAATTAGAATGTCGAATTGTCGATTGCAAGCTGGGATCATATTTATTTTGAGCAATCTGTAACAATAAACCGCGCATCCATTCCGATAGCGACGTACACAATCTTTCATAATCAAACGCCAAATTTTGCGCTGAAATGTGCATTGTTAACGATTGCGCGTTTTTTTCATTAACCACCATATCATGCTCATAACTTTCGCCAATTATCGCCGATGTCCAATTTAAAACTTGCACCGCTGTCATCACAGCATCCGCCAACGCATCTCGTTTCAATTTTGACTGTTTAAGTGCCAATAATACTTGCGACAAAATGACACTCATGCCGTGATTAAACAGACTCTGCGGTAAATCAATTCGGGCGTGAATTCTTCCAATTTCAACTTGATACAAATAGTACGTTTCCAATTCCTCAGCCGTTGAATGATAGGTAAAAGAAGAGCGTAGCCATTTTGCCAATGTTTCGCGCAAGCGGTTTTTAACCGTGTCGTGATTTAAAAATTTGATGGCAGCGGTGTTGTTTAGTAATACTCGATAAAAACAGGTCACAATCTCTTCACAATGCGGCTCAATGACTACTAGAATTTGTTCAAATACCAGTTTGTTTTGCGGCGTATGTAGCTCTTTAAGCGTCTGTTCATGTAAAGATTCAAAAGATTTCATTGGCGAATAATTCTGGAAGTGACGAAAGGACTCAAAGACATTAAGTTGCTTGCAAAGGAATTTCTGCGGCGGTGCGTAACACCTGATTTTTACCATCGAAATACACTAATTTTGGATGATGTATTTGTACTTCTTTATCGTCATATTGCGCGTAAGTGCAGACAATAATTAAATCTCCAACGCAGGCTAAACGCGCGGCAGCACCGTTCACAGAAAACGTTTTAGAACCCGCCGAGGCTTTAATCGCATAAGTGGTAAAACGTGCGCCGTTGTTGACGTTGTAGATTTGAATCTGTTCATATTCTCGAATGCCCGCTAAATCGAGAATATCGCTATCGATTGCACACGAACCTTCGTATCCTAATTCAGAATGGGTGACGGTCGCGCGGTGAAGTTTTGCTTTGAGCAAGGTAATTTGCATGAGTGACTTAAAATATAAATTGGGTTGAAAACGCGGCAATTATCTATGAATTGTGGCAAGCGTTCAATTTTCATAAAACGACTTGTACCACAAAACAAATTTCTCGATGCCAAAATCTAACGGCGTATTAGGCGAATAATAGAAATCCCGCATTAAATCGCCAACATCTGCATAAGTATCTTGCACATCACCCGCTTGCATCGGCAAAAGATTTTTAGTCGCTGTTTTACCTAAATGTTTTTCAAGTGTTTCGACAAAAGTGAGTAACTCCACGGGCTGACTATTGCCCATGTTATAAATTTGATAACGTGATTTTGCGGGTTTATCAATAACCAATAATAACCCCGCCACAATGTCGCCAATATAAGTGAAATCGCGTCGATGATTACCGTAATTAAATAAATCAATCGGTTTGCCAGCCATAATTTGCCGCGCAAAAATAATCGGTGACATATCAGGTCGCCCCCATTCGCCGTAGACGGTAAAAAAGCGCAAACCTGTTGTCGAAAAATCATATAAATGACTGTAACTGTGTGCCATCAATTCGTTCGCTTTTTTGGTTGCGGCATACAACGAAACGGGATTATCAACTTTATCGTCGGTTGAAAAAGGCAATTTAGCATTCGCACCATAAACAGAACTCGATGACGCATAAATTAAGTGTTCAATTTGATTTTGACGGCAGCCTTCTAGCACGTTCAAAAATCCCATTAAATTAGATTCAGCATAAACGTGTGGATTGGTAATGGAATAGCGCACACCAGCTTGTGCCGCTAAATTCACCACCCGTTCAAATTTTTCCGTTGAAAATAGTTGTTCCATTGCCGCTCTGTCTGCAAGGTTTAATTGGATAAATTTGAAATTTTGATACGGCATTAAACGCGCTAATCGAGCGTGTTTTAAATTGATATCGTAATAATCGTTTAAATTATCCACACCAATCACTTCGTCACCACGTTCTAATAAACGCAAACTCAATGCTGAACCAATAAAGCCTGCAACGCCTGTTACTAAAATTTTCATAATTTTCACCTAAATGTTGTTTGATATTGTTGCAGAAAACGCTCTCTACTTTAACGCTTGCGCTTGAATCGAGTAATCTACACAACAAGTTTTATGTCGATAAGATTTTATCGTTAAGTGCGGTAAGTAAATCAGTTTGAAAAACCATTCCAACCAATCTATTTTCATCATTCACAATCGGAATTTGTTGATGTTTTTGGATGACGTTGTTTAGTGGCTTGCCTATGAGCAATTTTGAATTCCTTTTTGGATTGAATAATCACGCCACATTTCTTCGAGCGCGTTTTCAAAATTTCTAACAAATTGTTCTGCATCAAATAGTGGTGAATTTAAGACTTGTTCTCGTAAACTTGCACATAATTCGGATAACGCTCGAATGTTATTTGTGAAATTTACTGTTTTGACAACATAATTATCTGCATCTGTCGCAATCCAATTACCTAATCCTACGGCAGATAATAAACTTGCACCTTGTCTAGCTAATAAAGTTTCACCCGCTAATGTTAATGTGGGTACGCCCATCCATAATGCTTCACACGTCGTTGTTCCGCCAGTGTAAGGAAATGTATCTAAAATAAAATCAACTTGTGAATGTGCAACTAAATAATTTTTGTATGAATCCGCCGCATGAGTTTCAACACGATTTGCCTCAACTCCATAACGCGCTAATCGTGAATACAATTGCTCGACAATAATTTTTTCGTGTAATTGTTTGCTTTGAAAGCGCAGCCGCGCTGTGGGTAATTGCGTTAAAATTTTGCTCCATAATTCCAAAACATCATCGGTTACTTTGCTTAAATTCTGAAAGCAGCCAAATGTAATAAAACCGTTATTTAATGCGGGTAATGGTGCAACGTCAATTTCAAATTTTAGTGCTGAAAAACAAAGGCGAGTATTTGGCAAATAACGCACTTTTTCAGTGAAATGCCATTGATTATCTTCTGGCACACCAATTTTATCGACTAAAATATAATCTATTTCAGATACGCCAGTCGTAGCAAAATAGCCCAACCAAGTAATTTGAATCGGTGCAGGTTTCCATGCAAAAACAGGTAGTCGATTGTGTGCAGTATGCCCTGATAAATCTATCAAAATATGTACGCCGTCATTATGAATTAGATTTGCAGCGGCTTCGTCATCCAAATCAAAAATTGGTTTCCATTTAGCAAAATACGGTTTAATGCGTTCGGTTACTTCGTCGGTTTCATGGTGACAGGAATAAGCTATTAGTTCAATTTTTGAATTATCAATTTGAGTTAATAAATTCTCTAAAAAATAACACACAGGATGATTTCGAAAATCTCCCGATACAAAACCAATTCTTAATCGTTCGAGATGTTGCTCATTACGGTGCCAATTAGTGAAACATTGTTTGACTTTTTTAGCAGCAAGTTCACCAAATCGTTTGGATTCTTGTAAATAATCCTTTCGAGAAGAATCACCAAAATTGATAACAAAAAGTAAATTAGTGAGGACTTCCAAATGATCAGGGTTAATTTTTAACGCTCGTTTGTAACTAGCTTCTGCTTCCTGTAAATAATGTGAATCTCTTTGTATATTTCCCAAATTAGCGATGGATGGAACATATTTAGGGTTAATTTCTAACGCCCGTTGATAATATTTTTCAGCTTCATTAAAACGATTGTTTTTATATAGAATAGTTCCTAAATTGTTAAGGGCTTCAACATAATTTGGTTGGATACTTAAAGCGTAAGTACAATGTTGTTCTGCTTTTGATAAGTTTCCAACCTGTATTAACGCACTAGCTAAATTACAATGTGCATCTGCATCATTAGGTAATAAATCAACAGCTTTTTGCATATAATTTATAGAATCAAATAATCGTCCTTGTTCTTTGATCACTGTACCTAAGGTTTTCCATGCGAAACCATTTTCTGGGAAGTTTTTAATTAAGTTCCTTGCCAAAGATTCTGCTTCAATAAAGCGATTTTTGTTGAACAATTCAACTAATTTGTTGCACTCCAAATCCTGTGTTACTTCTTGAATTTTACTGCTATTCAATCCGTATGTAAGCCATTTGGCTAAAATTTCATCAGCTAAATCGAACTTCTTAATTTTAATTAGCGCGTTAATATAACTTAGCCAAAATTGTATTTGATTTGGATTTGTTTCTAACGCGAGTTTGAAAAATGGCAATGCTAAATCTGTTTTGTTAACCGCAACGGCAATTACACCTAAATTGTGATTTGCATCGGGGTGATTCGGCTGCCTTTGTAAAATGACGCGATAAAGTTGTTTAGCTTGCGACAATTCACCTGCACGGTGATGTTGGATTGCTTGTTGTAATAATTGCTCAGTCATGTTTTTGTGGTGCTAGAAAATTGACGATAATCGTCAACAAATTATCGCTAAAAATTAAAAGAATTACTTTTCGCGTTTATCAAGCAACGCCTGCCTCTTCAGGATTATTTTAATCAATACGCCGACGATATTCATTATGTTTTCCTAAAAATATTTAAATCGATAAGATTTTATCGTTGAGCGCGGAAAGTAAATCGGTTTGAAAAACCATTCCAACTAATCTATTTTCATCATTCACAATCGGAATTTGTGGGTGTTTTTGACTTGAAAATAAATAAATTAAATCGGTGATGGGCGCGGTTTCTGACAAAACAACAACCTGTTTATTCATAAGATGTCCAACCACTT
>CAZLGN010000128.1:0-6083 GCA_964558865.1 uncultured Methylomagnum sp. | reverse complement strand
ATTCTTTAGTATTGATGCTTCGTCAAGCTAATTTTTTATGAGAAAGCCGTGATTCACCTGTTCTTAATCGCTGAATAATTTTACCAACGGCGCGGTATTGTTGATAACGGCACAACACTTTCACTTCTACGCCTTCTTTCATTTCCATGAACAACGTGAAATGCCGCAACACATCAAGCAAAATTTCTTTATTCAATAATCCTGCAATCAGCACTTCTTGCGTTTGTTCATTTTCAGGATTAACAGGCAAGGTTTTGTAATGCTCAGGAAAAATATCTTTCCAATTGTAGTAATAATCAAAATCCGCGCTAATCGAACCAAATCGCGCCTCTTCGCCATGCGTTAAAATACTGAACAAATTGAAATGAAATAATCGTTCTTCGCCTTCTTTCGCACCAAAATCATCAGCGCGGCGATTGCTGTAGCGGCGAATTTGATTTTCAGCTTCCGATAACGGTTCGCTGACATCGGTATCTTTGCATTCAATCACCACAAAAGGTAAGCCATTCACAAACAGCACAATGTCGGGAATGATGCTATTTCTAGCACCACTTGGCGTGTCAATTCTGAACTGGTTAATCGCAATAAAACTGTTATTGTCCCAGTTCGCAAAATCAATCAAGCGTACTTTTGGCGACACTTCACCCGTGATTTCGTTCACTTCGACAGTCGTGTTTTTGGTTAAGCATTCAAAAATTGCTTTGTTGGCTTCATGCAGATTTAATGAACCTTGATTGATTAACTCGCTGTAGATTTCATTCAACTGTTTTTCAGTGAGCCACGATTCACCTGATTCGGTTTTGTTAATGTGTGCAATCGCTTGTTTGAACGTTTGCGCTAATGTCACTTCTTTAAAATCAGTACGCAAACTGATGGCGGGGTCTTGCGGAATACCTTTTGCGCCGTGGTTAATAACTTGCCAACCCAATGTTGCCAATTTGTCTAAAAAAGGTTTTTCGACGCTAAGATATTCTGACATGGATGTTAGCTTAATCGTTCCAAGGGTTAATTATGTCAACGCCAAGGTCAATAAAATCATCGGTGTTTCGCGTGGCGACCACCAAGTTATGCACTTTTGCGGTGCTGGCGATTAACGCATCTGCTAAATGCACAACACGACCTTGTTGTTTAGCAAGAGCGCGTAATTCTGCCGCTTGAAGTGCTTCTGCTTCAGAAATTGGAATAATGTAATCGCCATAATCCGAAAGCAGTTTTTTTAATTCGTTAGCAATTTTTCTTTTTCGCTGTCCTTCGGGTAACAGATTTAGTCCGTACTGCAACTCATGCAGAGTAATCGCCGACAAATAACTATCGTTTATCGTAGCTAAAAAGTGTAGAACATTTTCATTTGGTTCGTTGTTCATTGCCTCTGAAACAACATTTGTATCAAGCAAATACGTTTTCATAATTGAAAAGGAATTTCTCTATCTGCTTCGTTTCTGTCTGGCAAATCCAATTCACCTAAACCGCGCATATTTTCAAGCAACCAATTTGCGAGCGATTTTTTATTTTCACGTTCAAGTCGTTCACCTTTCCAGCGATTAGCTAACAATCCCAATGTTGGTTTTTTTGCTGTCAAACTTTCGGGTTCTATATCAATAAAAATAACTTCAATGCGGCGGTTTAATAATTCTGGCGGTATCGGAATGCTGCCTTGTGAATTTTCAATAATTTGACGAATGGCAAACATGATTTTCTCCTTTTAGTGTGTGCTATCAATACTGACTTTCACTTTACCCGTCAGTAAATCTTGCATTAAGCCTTGTTTGATTTTTTGGTATTTGTTGAGGGTGATTTGTTCAGCGTGGATTTTTTTATCCAATCCATTCACTTTAAAGGCAATTTTCAATTGCTCATTTATATCTTTAGGAAAAGGAATGTTTAGTTTTTTTATATCCGATAAAACTATGCGTTTCAAAGCACTACCTGATTGCAAAGCGTAGAGCTGAACATGAAAGTAAAATGATTTAAGAATATGACTTAAAAAAATAGGATTTATTAAATCTTTTGATCTGATTATCGCTATAGAGGATAGAAGTACCATTTCCCTATCACCTTTAGACAAAAGAACACGCCCAATAGTTCCATCTTTTGATAGCAAAACATCATCTTTAATTGGTTTGCAATTTTGTCTTTTTAAAATTTCAAAATCTGCCTTTGATATTTTGGTGCAATTTTCATATAAAAAATCATACTCTCCCATATCTTTAACATTACCAATCAAAAAACCATTATCACGCGGTACAGGACTAAAATGTGAACCATCAGTTATAAGTGAAGTGATATTTTCAAGTTTATCAACGTCCCACTCTTTCGGAATCCAACCCAAAGCAGTTTGTTTATAACGTTCGGGTGAATCTTCATAAGTTGGGCGAAGTTGTCCGTTGTCATCAATGCCACGAGTAAAAAGGTCGTGCATCATGCCCGCTTTAATTGCTTTGTATTTGGCAATCGCGGCTTCGGTTTTTTCGATAACTGCGTCAACGGTGGAAAGTATGCGGGCGATTTTTTGTTGTTGGAGAAGTGGGGGATATTGAATTTTTAATTTTTTTACATCAGTAGAACTAATAGCAGGATAATTTGAACCTACTACTAACGCATCAATTTGTCGCGAAATATCATCTGATAAAATTGAATAGAGAATAAATCTTGAATCAGCATTAACTTTTGCGGTGAGAACGGCAAAGCCTGTTGAAGCAATACAATTTTCATTCGTGTGGTCAAAGTAAGAAAATGCTTTTAAATTTGGTCTCACGGTGGACATTAACACATCACCACGTTTAACTATTCTTCTGGCACGACTCGGTGCATTTTTAAAACTTATTTTATTTAATGGCATGTTTATTTTAGTGCCACAAACGCTGCTAATATCAATATAGTAAAAGTTAAAATTACCATCAGTTATATTAGAAATGTTTTCATTATCTATATATGCCAATTCTTCCAAATTTGAACATTCCCATTCACTCATACCCCAACTCCTTCAAAAAACTAGCCAATACCGCTGCTTCCTGTTCGCGTTCTGCCAAAATGTCATGTAGCGGGAGCTGATATTTATCAAATAGAATTTGTAAGCGTTCGAGCAACCCGCGTTGATATTGCGCGACATACGTCATCACCGTGTTGTTTAACACTTGTTGCCAACGGGCTAAAATCAACACTTTGGCTTGTTCTTCGCTGATAGCGTCACGCGCTTTTTCAACCAATTCGTCTTTTTTATCTTTAATCGCTTTGACGACTTGGCGCGTGGCGCGAAGTTCCGCGTCTAATTCGTTATGGCGGCTGAGTTTGTTTTCTAAGTCGGTTTTTTGAGCAGTTAAATTGGTCACGCGCCATTGTTGTGCGGTGTGAGCGGTGCTTAATTCATCGAGTTCAGCGTTAAATCCCAAACCGATAGCTTTCAACGTGGCTAATTTTTCAGCGTCTTTTTTGTGTTCTTTTAACAGTGGTGCAGCAATCGCTAAATAACGTTTTTCAATGATTTTTAACTCTTTTTTTAGAGCTTTCAATTCGGTATCAACAACTTTAATTTGCTCTTTATATTCACTCAAAACGTCTTTCGGAAACACCTCATAATCGTCCTCGTTGTAATCGTCTTCTTCGATTTCGTTCACCGCTTTAAACAGCGATTCTAATTCATCACGACGGGCTTCATTGGCGCGTAATTCCTGCAAAACGTCGGGGAATTGTGATTCGAGAATGTCATCTTCAGGAATTAACTCAGCGTTCCAACCGCTTGCCGCGACTGATTTCAAATCGAACAATAAGCTGTCCCAATAACTGGCAAATGCGCCACGGCTTTTGTGAATATCCAAAGCGTTCAGCGTCGATAAATCGTTAATAATGGACGCAGAAAATTGTTTATACAGCTCGAATAGATTTTGTGTTTCGGGCAAATTTTCTAATTGGCTGAGTTCTTTACTCCACCATTGCTGCAATAAATTGGAATATGCCGCGTTTAAAGTTGCCACCGCAGGCGATGATTCCATGAGTTGTTGAATGGCTTCTTTGCTGGTGATGCTGGCGTTGAATTGTTCAAATTCTGGTTTTAATGGCACAAACAGCGATTCTTTAAGCCCTTCAAAATTCGCAAAATAATCGGCAAGCGCGTTAACTTCAGCTTCGGGAATCCCTCCGTTCAAATGGGCGTGAACGTTTTGCGGTTCAGCAGGTGGGCTGTTGTCAACGTAGCGGCGAATGTTGAGATTGTATTCTTCTGTCGCTAACGTGGTTTTGCTCACCAATCGGGCGTAATTTTCAATTTCTGCTTTTTGACTGTAGCAATAAGTGATTTTGCTAATGTCTTCGGGACGGAGTTTGTTTTGATTTTTGCCTTCTTTGTAGTCGCGGTCGGCATTGATAAACAACACTTGTTGCCGCTCTTTTGCGCCTTTTTTGTTGATGACTAAAATGCTGGCAGGAATGCCTGTACCGTAAAATAATGCAGGTGGCAAACCAATGACGGCTTCCAATAATCCGTTATCAATTAACCATTGGCGCAATCGTTTTTCTTCACCGCCCCGAAATAACACGCCGTGCGGCATAACGACTGCCATGCGACCGTTTGCTTTCAACACGCTAATCATGTGCTGCACAAACATAAAATCGGCTTTTTTCTTGGTGGGTGTCCAATAATGAAAGCGGTCTCTGAATTTGGTAATGTCGCCATAATTTAATGAAAAAGGCGGGTTAGCAATAACAACATCAAAGCGTTTTAATTCGCCATTTTCAACGTGTAGCGGTTCGGTTAAGGTGTTGCCGTTTTGAATGTCGGTGTCGTAGATTTCATGAAACAACATATTCATTTTGCATAATGACCACGTTGTTCCTGTGAGTTCTTGACCATAAAGGCTAATGTTTTCAGCGTTTCCATAACGTGCCTCAACATAGTTTTTCGCCTCAATTAACATACCGCCCGAACCAGCGGTTGGGTCGTATATTTCAGCATTTTCGGCAGGTTCTAAAATCCCCACCATGAGCTTAACGACCTCATTAGGTGTGTAAAATTCGCCACCTTTTTTGCCTGCGGTATCGGCAAAGTATTTAATCAAGTATTCATAAACTGCCCCGAGTAAATCAGGGAATTCAAAATGTTGGCTTTTAAGAATGATTTTGTTGAAGTGCAAAATGAAATCAATCAACGTTTCATCGCTGATGTTCTTTTTATTTTTGCCCAGTCCTTTGTTGAAATTGATGCCTTTTAAAACGCCGAGAAGTTTATCGGTGTTAGCGTCTTCAATGGCTGCCAGTGCTTTATTGAGTGAATCACCTACTTCATGTTTTAGATGTTTAATCTCATCCCAACGTGCTGACGGTGGAATGTAATAATCGTAGCTATCTGCTTTTTCTAATGCTTGTTGAATTAAGTCGTCACTTAATCCCTTGGCTTTTAGCTGTTGCTCACGTTGCAATTTGTCTTCGTCGAATTTGTCACTCAGCCGTTTTAAAAACAACATACCAAAAATGTATTCTTTGAATTCAGAGGCTTCCATATTGCCGCGAATGATGTCGCAGGCTTCGAGTAAAAAACTCTCCAACCAAGATAATGAGTATTTTGTTTTTTTCATGTGTCTAAAAATCCTTTTAATTATTAAGTTATGGAGCAGTTAATCATTTTGATTTTAACGAATAAGATAAAACTGGAAAAACCAATTCGGCAAGTTCACAAAACAATCGTCTTTAATGTCATACAAGAAAGCCAGTTATCAAAATACTATCAACATGAATGGGATTATTAAAGTTATAGTCTGCAAATTGCAATAATTCAACGTTAGTTAAAATATCCTTACCCTCGTCAATTTCACCATTGTCGCCATTACCAACATATTTAACGGTAATTTGGTCTACAACATCTGCATCGTGATTACGCTTGATTTGATAGTTTTCTTTTTTGCTGTAAAAAATTGCTATGTCTTGCGTGCCATCGCCACCGTCAATGCTATCATCTCCCGCCCCGCCTTCAATCGTATCATTGCCGTCTTCACTCAAAATCGTGTCGTTGCCACCGTAACCGACAAAATGATTCGCGACTTTGCCATTATCAATTTCCATCAATAAGTTACTGGCTTCATCGCCAACGCCTG
>CAZLGN010000127.1:0-6101 GCA_964558865.1 uncultured Methylomagnum sp. | reverse complement strand
TTGAAATATCTTCAACCGAATCATCAATTAAACGTTTAATTTCACCTGCTGCATTTGCCGCTCGTTGTGCTAAATTTCTAACCTCAACTGCGACAACTGCAAAACCTTTACCTGAATCACCTGCTCGCGCTGCTTCAACAGCAGCATTTAATGCCAAAATGTTAGTTTGAAATGCAATATCATCAATTACAGTAATAATATCGACGATTTTATGTGATGATTCGTTAATCGTAGCCATCGTTTTTACCACGTTACTGACGACTTCAACGCCTTTTTTGGCGGTTGTTGAGGCACCTTCAGCTAATTGATTCGCTTGTTTGGCATCATCCGTATTTTGCTGCACAGCGGTTGATAACTCTTTCATACTCGCCGCTGTTTGCTTTAAACTAGCAGCTTGTTCTTCTGTCCTATTTGATAAATCGAGGTTGCTTACTGAAATTTCTTGCGATGCCTTTGAAACTACTTCAGTGGTTTTTTTAATTTCACTAATTAGCAACTTTAAATGATCAACAGTAGAGTTTATTCCTGCTTTTGTCGCTGCAAATGCCCCGACATAATCAGCATCAATGGTTTGTGTTAAATCGCCTTCCGCCAACGTTTCAGCAACACGAAGTACATCAGTTAAACTTTTTTCGGTAGTTCCAAATAATTGGTTAATCAGTTCGGCTAATCGTTTTCCGTAACCGACTTTGTCGTCAATCGTCATTTTGACACTGAAGTCGCCACAATCAGCTCCTGAATGCACGATTTCATCAATTTCTACAACGAGTCTATTTAATGTATCAACCGTCTGATTTACCCCATCTTTAGTTTTACCAAATGCGCCGTGATATTCACCTGTAATTTGTTGTTTCAAATCACCATTTGAAATTGCATTGGTGACACGAATTACTTCGTTTAGTGTTATTTGGATTATTTCTAATGAAGAGTTCATACCTGTTTTAATTTTATTGTAATCTCCTTTAAAGTCCCCTGTTATTCTTGAATTTAAATCACCTTGTGCAATTTCATTCATTGTAATGTTCACACTGATGATAGCGTTATTTAGTGCTTCACGCATTTGCGTAATGGAATACAACAGACTACTTTTATCGTTTGGTAGAAGAGGAACTTTTGACGACAAATCACCGTTTGAAATTTGTCTTACTAAGTCAGCAACGTAAGCTGGTTCCCCGCCAAGTATTGTCATCAATTGTTTGATAATTTTTGTGCTAATAAAAATTGCCAATAACAAACCACTCAATAAAGAAGCGATTGAAATAATCAACGAAAATTTGTAACGCTCTTGAGCCGCTTCATATTCTTCTTTCGCAACATCTTTTTGCAACTGAATTAAAGCGTCAACACTTTCAACAATAGGCTTAAACGCAGGCTGAACAGTATCAAAATAAAATAGTTTGCCTTCTTCAGTTTTACTTTCCTTTTGTAGTGTTATTACTCGTCTAATAGCCGCCGCAAAAGGTTTTTGTGCTGACATAAATTTTTCTGTCAGAGCATTTTCTTCTGGTGTGAGTGGCAACGCCGTATAGACCTCCCACATCGTTATGATTGTGTCAATGTTTTCTTTAATTTTTTTATGTTGATTTTGTATTTCTTCAGGATAACTAAAGCCCGTTAAAACAGCAGTGCGATTTGATAACAACATCATTTTGATTTCTGCAAGGTCGGCTAGTGGAACAGTTCTATTCATATAAACAGTTTGCAATCCGTCATTTGCTTTTTTCATGCCGTATAAGCCACCGACACTTAACAATATAGCAAGCAGTGACATTAAGCCGATTAAACAAAATAAACGAGTTTTGACAGTGAGATTATTGAACATGAAAGGGTTCCTAACGAGTGTAATAGTGGATTCATTGGTTTTACAGCAAACGATATGCCAGATGTATTTATGGTACTAATTTTGCTTATGAAAAATTAGCAGCTAAAAATTCTAAGTTGCGAACAACAAACGTCACAAAAGTTGGCTTTTACATAATGCTAAAACAAATGATAAAGGAAAATGGTATGCAACTAACAAAAGAAAATCATTCACGAGGTAAATCCAAAACCTCTTGTGTCAAAAAAATGATGCTTGGATTTACAGCACTTATTGCAGCCACTCAATCTGTGAACGCGCAAACTGAAAATCAGCGTATTGCAGATTTAGAGCGTAAGTTACAAAACGCACTGACTACTATCGATAAGTTGGCTAACAAAGTTGAATCTATGGGCGGTAATGGTAAGGGAGTTGATGTGTTTAAAAACGTTGATTCGACTGTTACTGCACAGATTGACAGTAAAGCTGTAGCGCAACAAAATAGCAACATTGAGACGTTACAGCAGCAGGTGAAACAGTTAAGCAGTGCTTCTAGCTCAAAAATTATTCCATTCGATTGGTTACACGGTTTTGCGGATGTTGGTGGTGGATACTCATCAAAAGGGGAAAATCCTGCTGGTTTTGGTGTAGGTTCTTTGGATTTGTATATCGCACCAAAAATGCCTGGGCAAGTCCGTACATTAGCTGAATTACTCTTTGAATATGATGAACTTGGAGAGATGGCTGTTGATCTTGAACGAGTTCAACTTGGTTATGCTTTCAACAATAAAATGACGGTTTCATTGGGTCGCTTCCATACGCCTTTCGGCTACTGGCAAACGGCTTATCATCATGGTCAACAAATTCAACCTTCGTTATTAAGACCACGATTTATTGATTTTGAAGACAAAGGTGGCATTCTTCCATCGCATACAACTGGTGTGTGGGGAACAGGCGGAATACCCCTATCGGGCGGAAAATTGACTTATGACATTTATGGCGGTAATACACCTAGAATTATGCCTAACGATAAAATTGGTAATGGTAAATTAGGTTCTTTGGATTCCAACATTGCTGGGTTTAGCAATCAAAGTCTTAGTGCTGGTGGAAAACTGAGCTATGCTTTTTCTGGCGGTGTCTTTGATGGCTTAGACGTGGGTATCAATGGTATGCACTCGCAAGTTCAGATAATGGGGGATCACAATACTGATCCACTTGCCCGATCAACGGCTAAAACGAATATGAGCATGGCTGGTGGTTACGCATACTATAACAATTACAATTGGGAAATTATCAGCGAAGTGTATGGATTCATGAACTACGATCCTAGCACTAAAACGACTTATGATAGCTGGGCAGGATTTGTTCATGCTGGTTATGCAATTGATAAGTGGATGCCTTATGGTCGTATAGAAAAAGCTGACACAAATCAAAATGACACATACTTTAATTCGATGGCAATGGGATATGCTTATTCTCGTGAAGCAGCTGGTGTCAGATATGACGTGAACACCCAATCCTCTTTAAAATTGGAACTTAACTACACTCAACCGCAATCTACCGTTTCAGAAACATTGAATGATTCTTGGGAATCGCGCATACAGTATGCAGTTAGATTTTAATTTATTTTCGTCGTTCCCTGTAAAACAGGGAATTTGCACAAACCATTATTGAGAGTTTTTCAAATGATGAGAACTATTTTATTTGCATTTTTTTGGAGCTATTGCTCACAAAGTTTTTCTGCCGAGCTGTACATTATTTCCAACTCGGCTCTACCTGTTACAGCTGATGAAGTGAAATCCATTTTTCAAGGCGATACCGAATTTAGTGGCGCTATCAAACTCGAACCTACAGATAATAACGCTGCACAAGCTGTTTTTTTGTCAAAGGTGATGGGAATGGATAAAGCGAAGTATGAATCCTGGTGGGTGAAAAAATCTTTTCGAGATGGCGCGAATCAACCACCTGAACGTTCCACTGATATGGAGGTCATTGAGTATGTCAAAAAAACACCAGGTGGTGTGGGTTATGTAACTACTCAACCTGCTGGGGTTAAGATAATCCAACAATTTTAAGAACTGATGTTACGCAGTCGATTTCTGGAAAGCGCAGGAAATATGGACTTTGAATTTTTTGATATTTTCGTAAATCATTGATTCTTCGTTATCGGTGCGTAACATCAGTTAAGAACTTTCAAGAGCGTTTTGAAATTCCAAATCTAATTTGTTCATGCACGGGTGAAAAGAATGTCGAAAAAATTATTATGTTTTGTTGTGTTACTGGTTTCGTGTTTTTCACCTCAATACAGTATGGCTAATTCACAAGAAGAAATTTCATTATCACCGTTGTACCAGTTACCCGTGACTTGGACTGATGACAAAGGAAAAACGGTATCGCTTGCGAATTGGAAAGGGAAAACAGTTGTCATGAGTATGGCTTATAGCACTTGTCGAAAATTTTGCCCTTTGACATTAGCGCGATTACTTGAAATTCAAAAACTCTACGACTCTCGAAAAGTTGATGCTGAATTTGTCATAATTTCTTACGATCCCATAAATGATACATGGCAAAACTGGGCGGAATATCGAAAAGCTCACGACCTTTATCGAGACAATTGGCATTTTTTAACGGGTAATCAAGAAAGCACAAAAATAGTTTCTCAAGTTCTGGGGATGGATTATTGGTTTTATGACGAACACGTCATGCACAATTTTAAAATTGTTCGCCTCAACGGTCGTGGCGATATTGATAAAACGCTGGATTGGAATAGTCAAGATGAATTAAATTCTTTTTTACCGTAATTTTTTGCTCGTAATTTGTACTGCTTGCCAATCCTATGGTTGAAAGTCAAAAAAATAAAGTGAATCAGCCTAAGCCTCCCACAACGGGACACTTAGGCTTTTCACTTCAAACAAATGCTTTCCCAATCGCCAAACTGACCCCATCGGACACCCGACGCAGCGTCTTAAATTAAAAAAGGCTGCAAGAAAGTCTGCCATTTTTCAAGTGCTTCGCGTTTTTCGGGCAAATAAGCGTAACAGTCATAATGCTTGGCTTGTACGCCTGTTGAGCGTCCGTGACTAAGTAATTGCGCTCGAATTTCTTTGCTCACACCTAAACTGGCAAGTAGCGTTTCGCAGGTTCAGCGCAAATCACCACCTCTGAAAAGTTCGGTGTTATGTTCTTTTTGCATTTTCTGAGAAATCTTTTTAACGAGTTTTGACGGGGTGCAAATATCCATGCGCGTTGTGCCAATTGAGGTAAAAGGGTGCATATCACCATTGACAGCGCGTAACGGCTCTAACAGCGCAATTGCCCAATCGGTAATTGGTACAATATGGTCGCGTACACCTAAACCTGGACGACCTTTGCCATCTTTTAAATTTAAAACTCGATTCTCAAAATCGTAATCACTCCATTCGGCGCGGAGTAATTGCTCAACTCGTTGCCCACCTAATGCAATCACTAATTTTAAAAATGAACCTTGAATGAAAGGCACATCATTTAGCTCATTTAAAAACAGTATCAATTCCTCTTTGCTTAAAGCGCGTTCGCAGGTTTTGTTGTATTCGGCAATTTGAGGAATGAGCGCGACGGGATTTGAGGTGAGATTAAAACTCACTGAATCAGACGCAATTCGGCGCGGGTCGTTGTCGTGACGAGCGGCGTAGTTGAAAGCAGCGTGTAAATAACTGCGGAGTAAATTCACTAGCCTTGTTTTTTCTTGCTGAACTAAGCGAGATAGAATAAGTTGAATGTCGCTAGGTAAGATTTCGTTAGCGCGACGTTTTAGCATTGATGGATGCGTTTTGACGATATGCAATTCAATTGCACCTTTGACTTCTTTCGCGCTGGCACGTCCTAAATCTTCAAGATTTTTGACATAAACGTCGAGCAATTGCTGAAACGAACCACGACTATTTTCAATTGCCTGCATTTGCCGTTGTTGTTCTTCGTAAGATTCGATGTTTTCGTATTCGGTAATGATATTGGCTAAGAATTTTGCGCCATCTTTAGCGACTCCCATTGAAATTAAACCGCCTCGATGCCCGTCCCAGCTTCTTTTGCCTTTGGTGCTAAATTCACCGATTTGTATAAATCGTTTCGCTCCACCGACAAAGTAACGATAGTAAAACACTTTTTTTCCATCAGGTAATAGGCGCAATATCAAACATCCTTTTGATGAACCTAATTTTTCAATCGTGATGTCTTGCGTTTTTTCTGTCGGTTTAAGAGCTTCTAATTGAGTAGTACATCAAACCGAAAACAAACGGGATTAAAATATCGGCACGATTTGCTGAAA
>CAZLGN010000126.1:0-6146 GCA_964558865.1 uncultured Methylomagnum sp. | reverse complement strand
CTGCTTCACCTGCAATGGCTTTTGCAATGAGTGTTTTACCCGTTCCTGGAGGACCCACCATTAAAATACCGCGTGGAATTTGTCCGCCCAATTGCTGAAATTTTTGTGGCGATTTAAGGAAATCGACTAATTCTTCAACATCTTCTTTCGCCTCTTCACAACCCGCTACATCAGCGAATTTCACGGTTAATTTATCTTCTTCCAGCATACGCGCTTTGCTTTTGCCAAAGCCATTTCCGCCTAAACCTTGATTGCGACGCATATAAACAACCCAAACCACAATCAACAGCAGCATCGGAAACCAAGCAATGAAAATTTGCATAAACATCGATTGTTTTTGCGGAACTTTGGTGCGAATTTGCACGTCAGCGGCAAGTAAATCATCAATCAAATGCCCGTCACCAGGGTTGAAAGTCTCATAAGTTTCGCCATCTGCCGTGCGTAATTTAATCGCTTGCCCCATGATTTCGACTTTATCGACTTGTTTGTTTTTGACACGTTCAATGAAATCCGAATACGCCAAGGAATTATCAATAGGTGGCTCAGTATTGACGCGATCGAAAATCAAAAAACTTCCGATACTAATCGTAATAATGAGGAAGATATGGATTAAGTATTTGTTCATTTGCGCCACTCCAATTTTTATTTTTTTGTCCTTTCGAACCAATTGAACAGCATCATACCTGCGCCTAAGGCTAGCGTAAATAAAAACGGTTCGATTTTTTTATCACCAAATGCCGCAAGCACCGCGCCTGGACAAAAACCCACCAATCCCCAACCAATACCGAAAACGACTGCGCCTAAAATTAACCGTTTATCAATAGGATTATCGTGTTTGGGTAAATGAAATTCGGTGTCACAAATTGGTTTTGGACGTTTCAAAATAAAATGTTGCAACGTCGCTAACGTAATCAATGCGCCCGCCATGACAAATGCCAAACTGGCATCCCAATCCCCCGTTACATCTAAAAACGCCAATACTTTGTCAGGATTATTCATTTGCGAAATCGTTAAACCGAAACCAAATAAAATGCCACAAAGTAAGGCGGCTGTATTTTTTGTCATGTTCATTTCCAAAAATTGAAATTTATTAAAATTGGCAGCCAAATTATGTCGGTGTTGATTTGCCACGCTGTTGGTAAAACGTTTTCACAAATACACCAAATTCTTTACGTTCAATCGCGTCGCGCATTTGTGCCATTAAGTCCAAATAATAATGTAAATTGTGAATCGTGTTTAAACGCGAACCGAGCATTTCTTGGCATTTATCCAAATGGCGTAAATAGGCGCGGGAATAATTTTGGCAAGTGTAACAAGTGCAATTTTCGTCAATCGGATTCGTATCGAATTCATATTGTGCGTTGCGAATTTTCACCACGCCAAACGTGGTAAATAAATGCCCGTTTCGGGCATTTCGCGTCGGCATCACACAATCAAACATATCAATCCCGCGTGAAACGGCTTCAACCAAATCTTCTGGCGTTCCAACGCCCATCAAATAACGCGGTTTATCGGTTGGCATTTTTTGATGAATCGCATCAAGTGTCGCCATCATTTCGTCTTTCGGTTCACCGACGGACAAACCGCCAATCGCGTAACCATCAAAACCAATATCAATTAAACCTGCAATCGATTCTTCGCGTAAATGTTCATACATTCCGCCTTGCACAATGCCAAATAACGCATTGGGATTATCACTGTGTGCGTCTTTACTACGTTTTGCCCAACGTAATGATAAACGCATTGAATCGGCGGCTTCTTGAACGGTTGCAGGATACGGCGTGCATTCGTCAAAAATCATTACAATGTCTGAACCTAATTCGCGCTGCACTTGCATCGAACTTTCAGGCGACATGAAAATTTTGCTGCCGTTAATCGGTGATTTAAACGTTACGCCTTCTTCTTTAATTTTACGCATCGCGCCTAAACTAAAAACTTGAAAACCGCCTGAATCCGTCAGAATCGGTTTTTGCCAATTCATAAAATGGTGCAAATCGCCGTGTGCTTGAATTACTTTTGTGGTCGGACGCAGCATCAAATGAAACGTGTTGCCCAAAATAATTTGTGCGCCAATGCCGCGTAAATCTTCAGGCGTGAGCGATTTCACCGCGCCATAAGTCCCCACTGGCATAAAAATAGGCGTTTCCACCGTGCCGCGCTCAAACGTTAAACGTCCACGCCGTGCGTGACCATCGTTAGAAAGTAATTCAAATTTCATAAAAGAGTCTGTAAGTAAAAATAAGGCATAAATTATAGGCTAAAAATTCAAACACACCGTAAAATGCTCACGGTATCGTTAAATTGTGTTGAGGTTTATTTATGAAAAGTATAAAGCGATTGAATGAAAGTGAGTTATTTGCGCTAAGTAATACAGAAAAAGAACGCCTGATTTTTCGTCTTTTTGATGTTGTAGAAGATTTAGAATTTAAATTAGACGCATTGATGAGTAAATATGGCGACATAGATTACGATCGCCGCAAGTTTCAACGTTCAACGATTCCGTCTACTAATTCAAATTTTTGTGAAATTTTACTTGCAGAACCGAAAGACGATTCATCGCCTGAATATCGACATAATTATTCGCTAGCTATTGATAAAGCGAAACGAAATAGCAGCCGTTATTGGCATAATTCAAAGGAAGTAAATTTTGTAGCATTTCGTCTGCGTGACATTTGTATGGGCGGTTGTTCAATGGTTAATAACGACGAAGAATTTTCATATTTTTTGCAACCCGACACCGTTTATGAAAATTGCAAAATCATCGTAACGGGACAAGAAAAAATGATAATTTCGTTTAAAATCATGGCAAAACGCTGTCTTGAACCTTATGGCGTGCATAAATTTAACGAGTTAATCGGTATTAAATTTATCGATGTAAAACATCACCAACAACATTCAAAATAATCACTTTTTAGGAGAAATACATGGCGACAATTTTAATTACAGGTGCAAATCGTGGGCTAGGTTTGGAATTTTCTAAACAATACGCTGAAGACGGTTGGAATGTTTTAGCGTGTTGCCGCGAACCCAAAAATGCGACGGATTTAACGCAATTAGCAAAACAATTTTCAAACCTTTCCGTTTTACAACTCGATTTAGCAGACTTAACGCAAATTGACGCGCTGGCAAAGCAACTCGACGACATGGTAATTGATGTTTTACTTGCTAACGCAGGCGTTTATGGTGATATTTCTGGACATGGTTTCGGCAATCTTGATTATGTCCAATGGCAAAAAAATATGATGGTGAACGTCTTCGCACCCGTGAAATTAGCGGAAGTCTTTTTGCCGCATTTACAACGCGGTATGCAAAAGAAATTTATCGCAATGAGCAGCTTAATGGGCAGCATGGCGGACAACGGAAGTGGCGGCAGCATTCTGTATCGTTCAAGTAAAGCGGCGTTAAATGCGGCAATGAAAAGTGTCGCTATCGATAATCGTCACAAAGAAATCGCGGTGTTAATTTTGCATCCTGGTTGGGTAAAAACCGATATGGGCGGCTCAAATGCACCGATGGAAATTCCTGACAGTGTTTCAAAAATGCGCGACACGATTGCGAATTTCACGCTTGCACAAAGTGGTGAATTTTTACGTTACGATGGCGCGAACTTGCCTTGGTAAAAATGTTTTGGCGTACAAAATTTGTACGCCAAAAATTATCAAATTACGGCATTAACTAGCGTTCCAATCCCTTCAATTTCTATTTTTACTGTTTGCCCCGCCTTCAAATAACCACGCGGTTTCATTTTTACCCCAACACCGCTTGGCGTTCCCGTCGAAATTACGTCTCCAACTTCAAGCGTCATCGCTTGCGACAAATAGGCAATCATTTCGTAGCAATTAAACATCATGTGACAAGTATTTGAATTTTGGCGTAATTCGTCATCAACCCAGGTTTTTAAATTCAAAGCGTGCGGATTTGAAATTTCATCCGCTGTCACCATCCAAGGTCCCATTGGGCCATGTGTGTCAAATGATTTTCCAATCGTCCATGTCGGCGTTCTAAATTGCCAATCCCGCACTGTCACATCATTCACAATTGTAAAACCTGCAATGACTTCGTGAGCATTTTCGACCAAAACATTTTTGCATTTTTTACCGATAACAAACGCAAGCTCGCCTTCATAATCGACTTTTTCAGAAACGGACGGCATTTCAATCGCGCCACCGTTGCCAATGACACAACTACTTTGTTTAGTGAAAAATAGGGGATATTCAGGTTTTTCTAAACCCGTTTCATCAACGTGGTCGGCGTAATTTAAACCGATACCTAAAAATTTACGCGGACGTGGAATTGGCGCGAGTAATTGAACGTCTGCAAGCGGAATGCGATTTTTTTCAGAAGAAATCAACGTCTGCATTTTTTGCAACGCGCTGTCGCCTTGTTCTAAAAACGCAATCATGTCGGTTGGCAAATTTTCATCTGCTAAACCATCGACAATTTGATTTTCGATAACTGCACCAATGCGCGTTTGATTTTGATAAGTAAATGTTGCTAGTTTCATAAATTATTAGTGTTGATAGATTTTTTTAACGCCTTCGTTTTGCTAAAACAATTCACGGCGTGAACCTGTGCTAGTTAAAACAACTTTGTCAGATGTTAATGCCGTTGTTTTGTTTTGATGTCAACGAATCACTTTTACTCGCGCAAATTTACGTTTTCCGACTTGATAAACGTGTTGCGAATTGGCGGCAATTTCTAGCTTTGGATTTTCCACTTTTTCACCGTCAATTTTCACTGCACCCGCGTTAATCATGCGAATAGCTTCTGAAGTGCTGGCGGTTAATTCCGATTCTTTTAACAAATTCGCAATTGCCAAACTTTCGCCTTCGATTTTCAATTCGATTTCTGGCATTTCATCAGGAATTGCGCCACGTTGAAAACGCGCTTCAAAATTTTCTAATGCTTTAATTGCAGCGGCTTCGTCGTGAAAACGGGCAATAATTTCTTGTGCAAGTTTGAATTTGTAATCACGCGGATTTGCGCCTTTTTGGCATTCTTCGTTCCATTCTGCAATTTCAGTCATCGGACGAAAACTCAACAATTCAAAATAACGCCACATCAATTCGTCGCTAATCGACATGATTTTGCCGAACATTTCATCAGGTGCGTCAGCAATGCCAATGTAATTATTGAGCGATTTCGACATTTTTTGTACACCGTCCAAGCCTTCCAAAATTGGCATCGTCATCACAACTTGCGGTTTTTGTCCAAAGGCTTCCTGTAATTGCCGTCCCATTAACAAATTGAATTTCTGGTCTGTGCCGCCCAATTCCACGTCGGCTTTCATTGCGACAGAATCGTAGCCTTGAATTAGCGGATACAAAAATTCATGAATCGCAATCGACTGATTATTACTGAAACGTTTATGAAAATCGTCACGTTCTAACATACGCGCCACAGTATTTTTTGCCGCTAATTGAATCAATTCCGCCGATGACATCGCATTCATCCACGTTGAATTAAACATCACTTGCGTTTTAGTTGGGTCGAGAATTTTGAAAATTTGTGCTTGATACGTTTCAGCATTTGCCGCGACTTCTTCGCGTGTTAGGGGTTTTCGCGTGACATTTTTACCCGTTGGATCGCCAATCATGCCTGTGAAATCGCCAATCAAAAACAAGATTTCATGCCCAGCGTCCTGAAATTGTTTCAGTTTGTTGATTAAAACAGTGTGACCTAAATGCAAATCGGGAGCTGTCGGGTCGAAACCTGCTTTGATGCGTAACGGGCGATTTTCAGCGAGTTTTTTAATCAATTCGGCTTCAAGTAAAACTTCGTGTGTGCCGCGTAATAATTCGGTTAAATCTGATGTGTTCAAAAAAATTCCTCAAAATAAAATGCTATGCGAATGTCCTAAACATCCACGTCCCGCATAGATTATCACAATCTGTGCTGCATTTTGTCGGTCGGATTTAATTTTGTAATGGCTTCTTGAGTATCAAAAAATACCTGTCCGTTTAATTGATCAAAAAGATGACTTTTCCCCTAGGACACAGTCAAAAATAACTTCCCGATTATTTGAATTGAAATGAGATAATTCGACCAAAGAATTTTTCATTACAATTTCAAAAATGATCAGCTAAACCCAGTCCATACAGAAAACATTAGTTTTTAATCAATCGTCGATTTGTTATGCAAATTTA
>CAZLGN010000125.1:0-6218 GCA_964558865.1 uncultured Methylomagnum sp. | reverse complement strand
TGTATCAAGAACAAGTCATGCAAATTGCGCGGGAGTTGTCGGGTTATACGTTAGGAGGCGCGGACATACTGCGCCGGGCAATGGGAAAAAAATCGGCTGACGAAATGGCAAAACAGCGTGATGTATTTGTTAATGGTGCGGTTGCAAATAATGTTGAAGCTGAAACAGCTAGCTATATATTTGATTTAGTTGATAAATTTTCTGGATATGGATTTAATAAGTGCTTAATTGGTGACACGTTAATTGCAAATTCCAAAACGGGCGAATTAAAAAAAGTTAGCGAATGGTATTCGCAAGGTTTAGCGAATGTCGCTAGTCTGCAAAACAATTATAGTGTGGGTGAAAGTCGTGTTATCGATATGGTTGAAAATGGCATTAAGCCTGTTTTCAAAGTTACGACTTCATTGGGAAAAACGATTACGGCAACAGGAAATCACCCTTTTTTAACCGTTACGGGGTGGAAAAATTTAGACGATTTAAAGGCTGAAGACCGAATTGCTTCGCCTGCTTATTTGCCTGTTGAAGGTCAAAATGTTTGGGAGAATTACCAGTTAATTACGCTCGGTTGGGTTTTGTCGGAAGGTAACACTTGTCACCCTAGCGGCTTTTATTTCTACAACAATAAATCTGTTGTCGTTGATGATTTTGTAGAATCGGTAAGTCAATTTACCAACACTATTCCACGTAGTTATCAACGCGCTGACAGAAATGATATTTACGAAGTCTATGTTGGTACAGGACAAGATGGACGTTTCAAAACGGGTTCTTTAGGTAATACTTCGGAACGTTCTGGCGCGAGAATGTGGCTGGAATCATTGAATTTAGTGGATGTAAAAGCTCCACAAAAAAGTTTGCCTGATGAAATTTTTCAACTTACCAATCGTTGTTTAGCGTTGTTAATTGGGCGTTTATGGTCGGGTGATGGATTTGTTGCGATGAAAAGCAATGCCACACCTTATTTTGCGAGTTCATCTGAAAAATTGATAAAACAGTTACAGCATTTGTTATTGCGTTTCAGTATTGTTACTCGTGTTCAAACCAAGCGTTTTGCCTATAAAGACGGACGTATCGGTTACACGCTTCATGTTTTAGGGCGACGTAGCATTGATAATTTTATTTCTCACATCGCGCCTCATTTAATTGGCAAAGACGAGCAGTTATTATTTTTGACGAGTTACCTATCAACTGTTGCGGTCAATTCAGAATCTGTTGATACGTTACCTGCTGAAATTCTTACTTTGTTACAAGTGGAAAGACAGAAAACAAATTTATCGTGGATTGAAATTGGCAAACAAGCGGGCGTGTCTAGCCGAATGTTTTACACGAGTAACAATCCCGTAAAAAAAGGTTTTCGACGTTCTACCATTTTGAAGTTGGCAGATTTTTTTAATTCAGAAAAATTGCGACAAATTGCCCATCCTGATTTGTTTTGGGAGCGAATTATCAGCATTGAATCGGTAGGTAAGGAAATGACCTACGATTTAGAAATTGAGAATACGCATAACTTTGTTGCCAACGATATTATTGTTCACAATTCCCACTCCGCCGCTTACGCCCTCGTCGCCTATCAAACCGCTTGGCTTAAAGCCCATTATCCAGCGGCATTTATGGCGGCGGTGCTTTCTGCCGATATGGATAACACAGATAAAATCGTGATTAACATCGAAGAATGCCGCTTGTTAAACATCAAAATCATTCCGCCGTCGATTAACGTTTGCGATTACAAATTCACCGTGAACGACAACGGCGAGTTGGTTTATGGTTTGGGCGCGTTGAAAGGCGCGGGCGAAGGCGCGATTTTAGACATGATTGCCGAACGCAAAACCAACGGCTTATTTTTGGGTTTGTACGATTTGTGTCAGCGCGTCGATTTACGCAAATTCAACAAGCGCGTTTCCGAAGCCTTGATTAAGGCGGGCGCGTTAGACGAATTCGACCCAAATCGCGCCACACATTTAGCCGAATTACCGACCGCGTTAAAATTTGCCGAACATCAAAGTAAAATGAAACTCGCGGGACAATGCGATTTATTTGGTTTAGGTGGCGGCGAAGCGAATGAAGAAGAATCCGCGACACCAACTTATTCAACAACCGTCGATGCGTGGTCAGACAAAGTCCGTTTTACCGAGGAAAAAGCGATTTTAGGGCTGTTTTTAACGGGACACCCGATTGACCAATACGCCGACGAATTGCGAAAACTAGCACCCAAAAAATTGTCGCAACTCATCAATGAAATTTCTCCAAGTCGTCGCGCGATGCCTGTGCGTGTAGCAGGTTTGGCGATTGACATCGGTTCGCGCCAAAATAAACAAGGCAAATCACGCGGTTTTGCGATTCTCGACGATAACACCGCACGTTTAGAAATCGTGGCGCATCGCGAAAGTTATGACCAAAACCAAGCAATTTTTACCAACGATTACAAAGACCGCTTGTTGATTATTGAGGGAAATTTGGCATTAGATGCTTATTTGAACGTTCCGATGTTGACTGTCGATAAAATTTACCCCATTGAAACGGCGCGAAAAACGTTGCAACTCACGTTTAAAAATAACGCCGCGCAATTTGAAAAACTCGCCGCCATTTTACAAACCGTAAAAGGAGGAGAAACGGTGGTAGAAATTGCCTATTTTGGTAAAAATGTAAAAGCAACGTTGCGATTAGGCAATTCGTGGCGCGTTAAAATGACCGATGAGTTGTTACACGAGTTGAAAATTTGGCTCGGAAAAGACGCGATTCAATTGAGCTATTGATTCAACGTAAATTCTAGCGACGGAAAATAGAGTGATTCACGTTACAATGCGGGGCGGTACAAATTCTTTCTATTCTTTTTAAACAGGTGATTTATGAATTTCAGTGATTTTTTAAACGATGTAAAAACCAAAGCTGGCGAACTCAAAACTCAAGCGTTAAAGTTCAAAAACAAAGAGTTTTTAGAAGCGGCAATGGCGGGTTCAGCGTTAATTGCAATGGCGGACGGTAAAATTTCGTCGGAAGAAAAACAAAAAATGATTAAGTTCATTGAAAACCACGACGCGCTGTCGATTTTCACGACCAGCGACGTGATTAAAGCCTTTCAAGATTTCGTCGGACAAATCGAATTCGACAAAGACATCGGCGAAGCCAAAGCCTTTTTGGCGTTGGGCAAAATGAAATCGAACGCCGAAGCAGGACGTTTATTGATTCGAATGATGATTGCAATTGCGTCTTCAGACGGTGATTTTGATTTACAAGAACAAGCCGTTGCCGCGAAAATCGCCAAAGAACTCGCGTTAAATCCTGCTGAATTTGGTTTGTAAAAATGAGCGGCACGGATAATTTTACCGTTATCGAAAGCGAACAAGTTGCAGGCGCGATTTTCGATGTGGTGCGTTATGAAAAGCTGCTCGGTTCTGACGATTTGAATGTCGCGGAAAAGATTTTCTTCGCCAATCAAGCCAACATTTATTTAAAAATGGTGCGCGTCACACTGACAAAAGGCGAATTGTTGCTGGAACCCAGTGCGTTGTATTTCATGAAAGGGCATTTAGAATTGAAATCGACCACGGGCGGCGGTATTGCTAAAGGTTTGATGCGAAAATTTTTAACGGGTGAAACGCTTTTTCAATCACGCATTAGCGGTTCTGGCGAAGTTTTTTTAGAACCGAGTTTCGGGCATTATTTACTGTTTAACATCGAAAACGACGGGCTGATTTTTGACAAAAGTTCGTTTTATTGTGCGTCGGGCGGCATCGAAGTCAGCGCGAAATTGCAAAGCAACATTTCCAGTGCGTTGTTTGGCGGCGAAGGTTTTTTCCAAACCCAAGCAACGGGAACGGGCGTTGTAGTTCTGGTTTCACCTGTTCCCGTCGCGGAATTGGTGGTTTATGAATTGGCGGCTGGTGAAAAGTTGTCAGTGGATGGCAATTTTGCCTTTGTTCGCACGGCAAGCGTCAGTTTTCATGCTGAAATGTCGAGCAAATCGATTTTCGGTACGGTTGTGAGTGGTGAATTATTACTGCAAACCTTCACAGGCCCTGGCATGGTTTGGCTCGCACCGACACAAGGTGTTTATGACAAAATGAAACAGCCTTACGGTATTGGAAACATCAGCCACAATAACGGCTCAACGGGAACTTCTACGAATCAACGTTAATTTTCAATTTTAAGAATCGGCATCGAAATTGTTTTTTGATGCCGATTTTTTGGATTTTCATGGAGAAAACATGGCACAAAATGGCTCACAATTTTTACAGTACATAATTCCCATTTTGAAAGTTCTTCAAAGAAATGGTGGCGCAGTAAAAGCATCGGATGTTATTGATCAAGTTATAAAAGATTTGGATATTGTTGAAAATGATTTAGTAGAAACAACTTCTAGTGGTGAATCTAAAATTAGAAATCAAATACGATGGGCAAGATTCTATCTACACAATGCGGGATACATTGATAATTCACAACAAAGTCACCGTGGAATTTGGTCGCTTACTGAAAAAGGATTACAAACGGAAATTAAAAATCTTGATGTTCAAAAATTATTCAAATCAGTTCAAAAACATTCCTATGAATCAAAAACAAAAATGAAAACCTACCAACAAAAAATCCTATTCGGCAGCCCTGGAACGGGCAAAAGTTACCAAATCGACAAGCATATTATTCCTTATGAATTATTGATTGATGTTGAAAAAATGCCTGCCAACGTCATCAAAACCGTGTTTCATCCTGAATACACTTACGGCGATTTTGTCGGAAAATTGATGCCGATAACGGTTGGCGGCAATGTGCAGTATAAATTCTACGAAGGACATTTTTTAAAAGCCCTTTCGCAAGCCTACAAAAACATCATTGCCGCGCAAGAAAACGACAGCGAAGTTGAAAAAGTCGCGTTGGTGATTGACGAAATCAATCGTGGAAATTCGGCGGCAATTTTCGGCACGATTTTTCAATTGCTCGATAGAAATCCTGACGGCTGGTCGAGTTACGAAGTGAGCGTGAATGAAATTATTTTTAATCGGTTGTTTGAATTGTGTGATTTAAAAGAGCATTCGATTGTTCAGAAAAAAATCAAAACGTATAAATTTGGCGACGAAGAAATTGAAGCGACGACGTTGCAGAAAAAACTAAACTGCCATTTTGAAAATCGAACTATCAAAATTCCGCCCAATTTGTCGATTCTCGCCAGTATGAACACGTCCGACAGTTCGATTTATTACATGGACAGCGCATTCAAACGCCGTTGGGAATGGGAATTTATTGATGTGGATTCAAACACAGTTTCAGCCGAAGGCGTGGCGTTTGAAAACCGCATTGAATGGCAAGCATTTGTCAGTAAATTAAATTCGTTTATCAAAAGCAATCACAAATCCATTCGCGGCATCGAAGATAAACAAATCGGGCATTTTTTCATTACCGATGAGCAAATTTCAAAATCAAGTGTGCAAAATAAATTGATGTTTTTCTTGTGGGACAGCGTTTTTAACCGTGACAAAAAGCCGTTGATAAAATTGCTGTTTGATGAAAATTCAGAAAATGAATTGATTACGTTCGGGGATTTTGCTTCGCAGGTGGATTTGTTTATTGAGAAAATTAACGAACGCTAATGCCAACACTTTTACAACAAGACGGATTCAAATTCTTTTTTTACGCCAACGAACACGAACCGCAACATATTCACGTTGAACGTGCGGGCGATTTTGCCAAAATTGAATTAGCAACCTTGCGTGTTGTTAGCAATTACATGAAACCAAAAGATTTGAAAAAAGCCCTTTCAATCGTTGCCGAAAATCAAAAACACTTTGTGAGAGCATGGAATGAATACTTTAATTAGCGGTAAATCGGTGCATTTTGATGACCGTTATCTTCATGTTGAACTTGAAGATGGGCGCATTATTTCAACGCCAATAAATTGGTATAAAACACTGCAAAACTCGTCGCTGTTGCAGTTAAAAAATTATCGTTTTATTTGCAAAGGCACGGGCATTGAATGGGCTGACCTTAATTATCATTTGAGCATTGAAAGTATGTTGCTTGCTCAAACGCAGAAAATGGCAGCGTAAAAACGATGTTTAATTTCAAAACTTTAAAACTCACCAAACGCTGTGATTCTGAAAGCACCAATTCCTTTGTCGGCATTCGACGAAATGAAAACGGCGAGGTTGAATTTCGTTTGCCACACGGTTTTGATGATTTTCCTGAAAATGATTTTGAAGCCACAAAAGATTTATTTTTCAAAATGTATCGCA
>CAZLGN010000124.1:0-6248 GCA_964558865.1 uncultured Methylomagnum sp. | reverse complement strand
CGGGACAAGAAGAAGGCGTTTCAACCAACCATTATTGAGTGTAATTTTATGACTGAAAAACGAGTATTCACGTTACAAGAAAATTCAAAAATTTTATGTGAGCTTCCCGTTTTAGAAGGCACAACGGGTTCTAATGTACTTGATATTAAAGCGTTATATAGCCAAACGGGTATGTTTGCTTATGACCCAGGTTTTAATTCAACTGCCAGTTGCTCGTCAAAAATTACCTTTGTCGATGATCAAGCGGGCGCGTTGTTTTATCGTGGTTATTCGATTGAACAATTGGTGGAAAATTGCAGCTTTTTAGAAGTGAGTTTTGTGCTGCTTTATGGTGAATTGCCTTCGCCAGAACAGTTGCAGGCTTTTGAGAAAAAAATCACCACACAAACATTGGTTCACGACCAACTTATCAACTTTTTCAAAGGTTTCCGCCGAGACGCTCACCCGATGGCGGTTATGGTTGGCGTGGTTGGTGCATTATCGGCGTTTTATCACGATGCGTTAGACATTCAATCGGCTGAAGACCGTGAATTAAATGCGATTCGGTTAATTGCGAAAATTCCGACGATTGTGGCGATGTGTTACAAATACAGTGTAGGTTTGCCATTCATGCAACCGCAAAGCAAATTGGGTTATGTCGAAAATTTCATGCGGATGTTGCTCGCTACGCCTTGTGAAGAATTTGTGGCGAATCCTGTTTTGGTGCGAGCGTTAGAAAAATTCTTAATTCTACACGCAGACCATGAACAAAATGCTTCGACTTCAACGGTGCGTTTAGCAGGTTCAAGCGGTGCAAATCCGTATGCGTGCATTACGGCAGGGATCGCTTGTTTATGGGGTTCAGCACATGGTGGCGCGAATGAAGCCGTTTTAAATATGTTTCAAAAAATCGGAACGCCTGAAAACATCTTAAGCTACATCGAAAAAGCAAAAGATGAAAACGATTCATTCAAATTAGCAGGCGTTGGGCATCAAGTTTATAAAAAATATGACCCACGCGCCAAAATCATGCGTGAATTGTGTTTTGAAGTGTTGGGCGAATTGAATTTATTAGACGACCCACTATTTCAAACAGCGTTAGAAATTGAGCGTATTGTTTTAGAAGACGAATTTTTTGTCAGCCGAGAACTCTATCCCAAAATCGATTTTTATTCGGGAATTTTGCTTCGTGCGTTAGGCATTCCGACCAATATGTTCACTGCTATTTTTGCAATGGCGCGTTCAATTGGCTGGATTTCGCAATGGGATGAAATGATTTCCGACCCGAATCAACGTATCGGCCGACCCCGCCAACTTTATTGCGGCGTGCCTGAACGTCACGTTTGACGTTCAATCCAACTGGAATTTTATGAAACAACTTAGCCCTGCTGGGCAACAAATTATCAACAATATAGCGCAACGTTATAACTTTAGCTCTGATGCGGTTTTCAGTATGTTAATTTCTGTGATTAACGGCAACGGCTCGATGGCGCAATTTAGTCACCCCGAATTCGGCGGCTCTGGGCAATGGATGCGTGGTGGCATGATTATGTTAGGTGATATGTTTAACAACGGTTTAAAAAATAGCGTTGGGAATTTGTGTCAAGAATTGGCGAATTTGATTGTAAATGAACCGAATTTGATTCAAACAGGCAGTTTTCAATCACAAAGCCAAGGCAATCAAGAACAAGTAAATTATGCGAATTCACAACAAAATTCTTCAAATTCTTCAAATGCGGTGAGTTTGTTTGTACCTGGTGGGGATTCGCAAAATTGGTGGTCAGCTATCGGTTTACAATTTCCTAACAGTACAGGCAAACAAAATAACATTTGTTATGCGTATTTTGCGGACATTCGCCGATTAGCGATTAAGTTAAATGGCGACATAACGCTTTACGATACGTTAGATAATCAAATTGGTGGTTTTTCTCAACAACAAGGCAACGATGCTTCGCTGACTTTTAGCAGTCAATATGGCTTGATAGATATTAAATCGTTGCCTGTGATTTCAATCAATAATGTGGCGATACAACCTGCAAATTCGCCTCAAATCATTGCTGATTTACAAGTTCAATCTTCACAAGAAATCGATATTTTTAGTGCGATTGAAAAATTGGCGATTCTCAAAAACAAAGCGATATTAACCGAAAACGAGTACAGCACTAAAAAAGCAGAACTACTCGCCAGACTGTAACCCTCTTTTCTAAAAAATAATGACCTCAAACAAACATTTACCTTTTCGTGAAGCCGCGCTCGAATACCATCAATTCCCCATCGCAGGCAAACTCAGCGTTATTCCAAGCAAACATTTATCAAATCAACGTGATTTAGCTCTCGCTTATTCGCCAGGTGTGGCGGTGGCGTGTGATGAAATTGTCGCTGATGCGAACAATGTCTACAAATACACGATAAAAAGCAATTTGGTTGCGGTCATTACCAACGGAACAGCAGTTTTAGGTTTAGGCAACATTGGTCCTCTCGCCGCAAAACCAGTGATGGAAGGCAAAGCGGTTTTGTTTAAAAAATTTGCTGGGATTGATGTTTTCGATTTAGAAATTGCCGAATCTGACCCCGATAAATTATGTGACATTATTGCCGCGTTAGAACCGACGTTTGGCGGCATTAATTTAGAAGATATTAAATCGCCTGAATGTTTTTACATCGAACGCAAATTAAGCGAACGCATGAAAATCCCAGTGTTTCATGATGACCAACATGGCACTGCAATTATTGTCGCGGCGGCATTATTGAACGGGCTAAAAATTGTTAAAAAAGATTTGCAACATTGCAAATTAGTGGTTTCAGGCGCAGGCGCGGCGGCATTGGCGTGTTTGAATTTGCTGGTTGATATGGGTTTTCCGATTCATAACATTTTTGTCACAGACATTGAAGGTGTGGTTTATCAAGGTCGTAAAGAATTGATGGACAAAGACAAAGTCCGTTTTGCTCAAAATACCGAAGCGCGAACCTTGGCAGAAATTATCGTTGATGCGGATATATTTTTAGGTTTGTCGGCGGCGGGCGTTTTGAAACCTGAAATGGTAAAAACGATGGCGGCACGTCCGTTGATTTTCGCGCTTGCGAATCCAACGCCCGAAATTATGCCTGAAGAAATCAAAGCCGTTCGTGATGACGCGATTATTGCAACGGGACGCTCGGATTATCCGAATCAAGTGAATAATGTCCTTTGTTTTCCTTATATTTTTAGAGGTGCGTTAGATTGCGGTGCAAGCACGATAAATTTAGAAATGAAACTTGCGGCAGTTC
Organism: uncultured Methylomagnum sp.; assembly: GCA_964558865.1. Lineage (GTDB taxonomy): Bacteria > Pseudomonadota > Gammaproteobacteria > Methylococcales > Methylomonadaceae > UBA10906. Next base: position 3,002 of record CAZLGN010000124.1, on the reverse strand, counting down.
AGGCGATTGCAGATTTAGCACAAGCTGAACAATCGGACGTTGTTGCAAAAAATTATGGCATTAGTAACGTTTCATTTGGCTCGGATTATTTAATTCCGATTCCATTTGACCCGCGTTTAATGACGAAAATTGCGCCCGCCGTTGCAAAAGCCGCGCAAGATTCAGGTATTGCAAGCCGTCCCATTCCAGATATGGATGCCTACAAGCGGCATTTGAAAGAATTTTCGTATCACAGTGGCGCGTTTATGCGTCCAATTTTCCAAGTCACAAAAGATGTTCAGCCAATCAAAAAACGGATTGTTTTTGCCGAAGGCGAGGACGAGCGGATTTTGCGAGCGTTACAAATTATTGTTGATGAGGGCATCGCGAATCCTATTTTGATTGGGCGTTTAGAGGTTTTGGAGCAGAACATTCAAAAATTTGGTTTGCGTTTAAAAGCGGGCATAGATTTTCAGGTGGTGAATCCAGAAATAAATGAACACTACGAAAATTATTGGCAAACGTATTTAGATATGACGATGCGAAAAGGCGTTTCTGAACAATTTGCAAAAATTGAAATGCGTCGTCAACACACGTTAATCGGCGCAATGATGATTCATAACGGCGATGCAGATGGCATGATTTGTGGCACGTTGGGTTCGACAAATTCTAATTTGTCGTACATCGACACGGTTTTGGGCAAACGTGAAAATGTCAGCGTTTATGCGTCGATGAACTTGCTCATTTTGCCAGAACGCCAAATTGCGATTGTCGATACGCATATCAATGAAAATCCAACTGCTGAAGAATTGGCTGAAATTACGTTGTTAGCGGTTGAGCGAATTCGCCAATTTGGTTTAATTCCGAGAGTTGCGTTGCTTTCGCATTCAAATTTTGGCATCAGCGACAGCGAATCCGCAAAGAAAATGCGTTCGGTTTTAAAAATTGTGCAAAAAATTGACCCAAATTTAGAAATTGATGGCGAAATGCACGGTGATATTGCGTTAGATTTTGATATGTTAAAACAAGCCATTCCGAATACGCCATTACAAGGTAGCGCGAATTTATTGGTTTTACCGAATATCGACGCAGCAAATATCTCTTACAATTTACTAAAAGTCACCGCTGGAAACGGCATTTCGATTGGTCCAATTTTGTTAGGTTGTACAAAACCTGTTCATATTTTGACCGAATCTTCAACTGTGCGTCGCATTGTGAATATGACGGCATTGTGTGTTTTAGATATTGGTGATTAAGCAGGATTAAGCTGGAAAATTTCTAACGCCGCTGAAAGTAAATCATGGCGTTCATTTTCAGCGGCGACGCGAATTTGTGTGCTGGGTGTGTGAATCAATTTATTGGTCAAGGTATACGCTAATCGTTGCAGCGCAATGTCAGCTGGTACGCCGTTATTCAAAGACTGTAATGCTTTTTGTAACGCTTCATCACGCACAATTTCTGCTTGAGAACGGTAATCTTTTATTAACGATTGAGCATTTTGAGCACGTAACCATGCGACAAAATGGTCAACTTGCGTATCGATGATTTCTTCAGCTTGTTCCGCCGCCTGACGACGCGATTGCATATTTTGTTCAATCGTATGCTGCAAATCATCAACCGTGTACAAATACACATCGTCTAATTGTTCCACTTCGGCTTCAATGTCACGCGGCACCGCTAAATCGACCATAAACATTGGTTTGCGTTTGCGTTTTTTCAAGGCACTTTCAACGCTACCTTTGCCTAAAATCGGCAACGTACTTCCTGTTGAAGCAATCACAATATCGGCTTCGGCTAAATGGTTTGGAATTTCCCCCAAACTGATTGCGTAACCGTTGAATTGTGCGGCAAGCGTGTGGGCTTTTTCAAACGTGCGATTCGCAATAATAATTCGTCCGATACCTTGCTGGCTTAAATGACGGGCAGTGAGTTCAATCGTTTCACCTGCACCAATTAACAACGCCGTTTGCTCGCTGAGCTTATCGAAAATTTGTTGCGCTAATTGCACCGCTGCAAACGCCACCGAAACAGGACTTGAACCAATCGCGGTATCGGTACGAACTTTTTTTGCCGCAGTGAAAGTATGTTGAAATAATTTGCCGAGTAATTTGCCAATTGTTCCCGCATCACACGCCGTTTGATATGCCGTTTTCATTTGCCCCAAAATTTGAGGTTCACCCAAAATCATTGAGTCTAATCCGCAAGCGACTCTAAAAATATGGCGAATCGTGGCGTTGTCTTCATAACTATACAAATACGGCGTTAAATCACGCGCAGAAATGTTTTTATTTTGGGTAATCCACTCAATCAAAACATTTTGATTATCTGATTGCGTTGAGCAATAAAATTCGGTGCGATTGCAAGTCGATAAAATCGCAACTTCGCTAATTTCGTCTACGCAGAGCAAATCTTGCAGCGTAGCTTGCAAAATATCGGCTGAAAATGCCAACCGCTCACGAATCGCCACAGGGGCTGTTTGGTAATTGATGCCAAGGGCAAGAAGTGTCATTGAGTAATTTAGGTGATTTACGGCTTTATAATTATGGCTATTCTAAGAAATATGGCGATGTTATCCAACTGTAAAAAATCTGCATTCTAATTTAGGCGCGTTTTCTGCTACGCTATTAAACAAATTCATACACCGTCACAAACTAGGAACAAGCGTGTTAAAGCTCCCACTTTTATCTATTGTCAGCGTTATTTTATTGGGCAGTTGTGCCGTTGAACCCGAAAAAACAGAACCCACCAAAGCCGTTGCGACTGAAAAAGTCACCCCTGAAGTGAAACCTGAAAAATCTGATTTACCACCACTTGAAGCCAAAACAGCGATTGATCCTGATGTGATGTATTTATTGCTTGCGGCAGAAGTGGCAACACAACGTCAACAATATAGCTTGGCGTATGAAGCGTATATGGAATTGACGAAGCGCGTGAAAGATCCAAAATTTGCTGAACTTGCGGCAAAAATGGCGTTACAAATTAAAGATTTTCGGAAAACGAATGATGCGGTGTCAGTCTGGATG
>CAZLGN010000123.1:0-6260 GCA_964558865.1 uncultured Methylomagnum sp. | reverse complement strand
CCCATTTTCGCCGCAACTTCCAAAAGTCCAACGGGCGGATTCGCTTCATCGTCGTACAATTCGCTGTAACATTCGTCAGACGCAACCACAAAATCGTATTTTTCAGCAAGGTTTAAAACGGTTTCAAAATCTGTCGCGCTCATCACAGAACCGCTAGGATTTGCTGGCGAACAAATATAAAGCAACTGGCAACGTCGCCAAATTTCAGCAGGAACACTGGCGAAATCAGGCAAATAATTTGTTTCAGCAGTGGTGTTTAAAAAATACGGTTCTGCACCCGCCAATAATGCCGCGCCTTCGTAAATTTGATAAAACGGATTTGGCATCACAACGAGTGGATTTTTTGCCGCATCAATCACACATTGTGCGAATGAAAATAACGCTTCGCGTGTGCCATTTACAGGCAAAACTTGCGTTTCAGGATTCACGTCACAGGCAAAACGTTTTTCAAGCCACGTCGCAATTGCTTCGCGTAATGCTGGAATACCTTTCGTGGTCGGGTAATTTGAAATGCTGTTCAAATTTTCCACCAAAACGTCTTTGATGAATTGCGGCGTAGCGTGTGCAGGTTCGCCAATCGACAACGTAATCGGCGATTTATTTGCAGGCGGCGTAATACCATTTTTCAATTGCGCGAGTTTTTCAAATGGATACGGGTGTAAGTTTTTTAAATTTGGATTCATATTACGATCCCAATTGCGTTAATAATTCGGCTTGATGTTCACTAATTAACGGCTGAATCACTTGCTCTAAACCGCCTTCCATAATGTCATCGAGTTTATAAAGCGTTAAGTTAATGCGATGATCCGTTAAACGACCTTGCGGATAATTGTAAGTGCGAATCCGCTCCGAACGATCGCCGCTACCAACTTGCAATTTTCGTAACGAAGATTGTTCGGCATTTTGTTTTTCTTGTTTTGCCGACAGAATGCGCGACGACAATAACGCCATCGCAATCGCGCGGTTTTTATGTTGCGAGCGTTCGTCTTGGCATTCCACAATTGTTCCCGTTGGAATGTGCGTAATCCGAATTGCCGACTCGGTTTTGTTGATGTGCTGACCGCCCGCACCCGAAGCGCGGTAAGTATCAATTTTTAAATCTGCGGGATTGATGTCAATGGCATCGATGTCTTCAACTTCGGGCATAATCGCCACCGTGCAAGCGGATGTATGAATGCGACCTTGTGATTCCGTTTCAGGAACACGTTGCACACGATGCGTGCCTGATTCAAATTTCAATTGCGAATACACGTCACGCCCTGAAACGCGCAAAATCACTTCTTTATAACCGCCGTGTTCGCCCAAACTTTCGCTAATAATTTCCGTTTGCCAGCCTTTTCGTTCTGCAAAACGTTGATACATTCGCGCCAAATCGCCTGAAAAAATCGATGCTTCGTCGCCGCCTGTGCCAGCGCGAACTTCTAAGAAAATGTTGCGGGTGTCATTCGGGTCTTTGGGTAAAAGTAAAATCTGTAATTCTGTTTCCAAGCCTTCGATTTGATTTTGCGTATCATTGATTTCTTCTTTTGCTAATTCGCGCATTTCGGGATCGCTATCATTTGCCATGTCTTTTGCTGCATTGAGTGAAATAAGCAATTCTTCATAGCGTTTGTAACAGTCTACGAGCGGGTTAATTTGGGCATATTCCTGACTCAAAGAGCGGAATTTATTTTGATTAGCTTGGATTTCAGGTTCAGAAAGTAAAGCTGAAATTTCGTCGTGACGCTCACAAAGATTTTGTAATTTTTGTTCTATTGATGGTTTCATGATGGGTGAAGTTGAGTTAAAAAATTTCTAAAGTTGTTTTACTGATAATTTCGCCATTATAAACGCATAATTTCGACTCAATCGGCAAACTCTTCAAAATCCCATTATTTCACCAAAACACAATTCCGACCATTGTGTTTCGCCTGATAAAGCAAATAATCTGCCGAGGCAATCATGTCATCTAAATCAGGGCATAAATCAGTTGTTACGCCAATACTGAGCGTAATTTTAATCGTTTGTGTGTCTGAAATTTTAATGCCTGTATTTGATACCGTTGCCCTAAAATTATCAAATAGTTCAAATGCTTGAGAGATATTTAATGACGGTGCAAGAATACAAAATTCCTCGCCACCATAACGAGCGATAATATCCATCTGCCGAAAACGCTCATTCATCATTTCGCCCACTGCTTTCAACACAATATCCCCCGCATCGTGACCGTAGTTATCATTGACGCGCTTGAAAAAATCAATGTCAATCATTGCCACGGCTAAACAATTATTACGATTTGCTAAAGCCAGTAATGGCGCACCTAAACGCAATAATTGCCGTCGATTATTTAAACCTGTAAGAAAATCGGTCACAGCGGCTTTTTCAAAAGAAATCATTTTTTGATAATGAATGGCATTTGCCAAAGCGATTGAAATTTTCGAGGTAAAAACTTCTAACAAATTTCTATCGTGATCATCAATTACATCTTCGCTGCAAACCAGCACAATCGCAGCATTGCTTTCATTTGTATCTAAATAAAACGCACTGTAAGTTTCATCGAATTGCGTTTTTCGTTCTGTAATCGTGCGATAAACCAATTTGGCGATTTTCCCGTGTCCACACGATTCGTCTAAATTACATTTCACGCAACATTCAAACTCCTCGGTTGCTGCGATAATTTTCATGTTGCCTGGCAATAATGGTGGCGTAATTTCAACGCCAGTGCTTTCCTCAACACAAATAATGCCTTGTGGTTTGCAATCTAAAAATAAACTCAATTGCGTCAAAATCCCCGACGCAAATTCGTTCATCGATTGAATTTTGAACAGCGAATCTGAACTGTGCAGAATTTTTTCTAACCCATCGCGTGTTTTATTGAGCGACATAATCGTTTCATACGAACGCAACGCAGAAATCACTGACGTAAATAATTTTTGTGACGTGAGTTCGTTTTTGGCTTTGTAATCATTGATGTCGTAATCCACAATCACGCGCTCTTCTGGTGCTTGACCTGGTTGCCCTGTTCTCAAAATAATTCGCACATCATAATTTTTCAATTCTTCGCGGATAACTTTTACTAATTTCAACCCCGCGTCTTCCGTTTCCATCACCACATCAAGCAACAGAACGGCGATATTTTTTTCGTGTCTTAAAAGTTCCTTTGCTTGCGCTGCCGAATAAGCACTGAGTAATTCAATGGGGCGATGCTTAAAAATGATTTTGGTCAAAATTAACCGCGAAACAGCATGAACATCAGCATCGTCATCGACGACTAAAACGCGCCACGGAATTTGCGAATTTTTATCCGTTGGGGCGAAAATTGGCGTTGTTACTTTCAAATTGAGCGGTTTTTTTTCAGTCATGATTTTTAGACAATTATTTTCGGAAAATTGATGGTGAACGTCGTGCCTTCGCCTTCGACGCTGTGAACGTGCAACGACCCTTTTAGCGTTTGATGCACGATGTTATAAACTAAATTCAATCCTAGACCGCTGCCGCCATTGCCGCGTTGGGTGGTGAAAAACGGATCAAAAATTTTGCTTTGAATGCTTTCGGGAATGCCTTTTCCGTCATCACTGTAACGAAATTCGATTTTGTCATCGGGCAAATTGGCAATAGTTAAATTGATAATTCCTTGCTGATTTTGGTCAAAACCATGTGTGAGAGAATTCATGATGAAATTCGTCACGATTTGCGAAATCGCGCCTGGAAATCCCCAAATCACTAAATCGTCGGGGCAATTTAATTCAACAAGAATGCGCCGATTTTTAAGCGCAGGACGCAAACTCAACAACACTTCGTCTAAATAATTTTTTAAATTAAATTCGCGTTCATTATCGCTAGTTTGATCAACGGCAATCTGTTTAAAACTTTGAATTAAATCCGCCGCACGGTGGCAATTTATGGTCATGAGTTCAGTCGATTGTTGTGCGGTATCGAAATAACTGTCTAATTCGTCACCACCTAATTCACCATGCTGATAAAGTGCGACGACTTTTTTAGTTTCCTCATTCAAAAACGACGCGGAAGTAAGCGTAATGCCAATCGGCGTGTTAATTTCGTGAGCAATCCCCGCAACTAAACTGCCCAGTGCTGCCATTTTTTCAGCTTGTACTAAACTTTCTTGCGTTTCTTGCAACAAATTGAGTGACTGCTCGGCTTCATTTTTTGCAATCAAAAGCTGCTGCGTGCGTTTTTGTACTTTGTTTTCAAGTTCGGCTTGATGCGCGTTTAAGTCGTCAAAAGCTAATTTCAACCGTTCGGTCATTAAATTAAACGCATTGGCAAGCGCGGCAATTTCGCTATCGCCTGCCACAATCGCTGATACGCTGTAATTACCGTTAATAATTTGATGCGTGACAGCGCGAAGTTTATCAATCGGTTTGACGATATTTCGCCCAACAATAATGGCAATTAACAACGCGAAAATCACTAAACCCAGCGTTATCCAAAGCACGCGCCAGCGCAAAATATCCAGCGCAGAAAAGGCTTCCGCTTGATCTAAATGCGCCATAATGCAACCGCCACCAACTTCTGGTACAAAACGAAAACTGTGAATAATTTCGATATTTCGTCTATCTACATCGAGCATTTCAGCATTTCCCATCATCAAACAATGCTGCATCGCGTGATCATTTTTCGCCTCGCCTAAATGCGCGGCGTGTTGTTCAAGTGTCTCATTTGAGTGGTCTTGTGATTCGAATAAGTGCGGATAAGTGATAAAAAAACCTTGCGAATCCATAATAAATACATCGCCCGATTTGCCTAAACTTGGATCACTTACAAAAATTTGTTGAATCGCTAAAATCGGAAATGTGACGGTTAAACGTTCGCCGCGTTCATTTTCTTTGACGATGAAATACAACCGCTGAACACTTTTATCAGGCGCACTAAAACCCACTAATTGCCCTGTTTGAAAGAGTGTCATATCAGGCGAAAAAACATCGCCAACGTGAATTTTTAAGCCCTTTTCGTTGGTAAGCGTTGCGCTGATGGCTTGTTCATTATTGATAAAAATTTGCAGAGCTTGTTTGAGACAATCGTTGATTTTTATTTTATTATTTTGTACGCATTGATCTGGCAAATGTTGCAAGAAATGCGTGGCGCGTTCGTTGGTGTTTTTAAGCATGATATTTAATTGTTCATGCCGTGAATCGGCAATATGTCCAACTGCCCGAATGTTGCTAGCCTTGATGGTGTCGTACAAATAATCGTAACCGAGATAACCTAAAATTCCCGTCGGCAAAAGTAAAAATAACAGGGTCAAAACAACAAGTCGCGCTTTAAGCGAATGCGGAAAATAAGTAATAAGTTTTTTCATTCAAATGCGCGACTGAAAAGATACGAATACGCGCAATGATAACCGTGTCAGTGGCATAACAAAATGTGACAAATCGTCGCAGTTTCATTTTCGTTCCCATTATTTGTAATGATTTGCCAGACGATTGTTGGTGGCATAATGGCGCGTGATTTAGCTACTACATCAAACCGAAAACAAACGGGATTAAAATATCGGCACTATTTGCTGAAAAACTGAGTATTAAAAGCTCAAACCTGATTTTTTATAATCCCAAACTTTAACAGTTTGATGTACTACATTGAAAAAACATTCATGTCGCTTTAAGCATGAAAGTAATTTGTCCGATGGGCTCTTGTTTGAGAACTTTGTCCCATAATTTACAGTCATCATCGTTATTTTTATCTTTTGCCAAAATCCGATTATGCTTGGCTCGCAGAAGAAAATTCGCCACATAATCTCGACTTTTGGCTTTTTCCATTACATCACGAATATCGTTTTCACGGTCGCCAACACACACAAATCGTGTTTCAGGCATTTTTTCAGCGGTGTCAGCAATGCTTGTATAACTGTCTTTCCATCGCTCCACTTCTTTAATTGGATTTGGATCATCTTTGGGTTTTCTTGCCCACTGCCAAACGTCAAACACCCCTAATGCCAGGATAGCGTCGCTATTTTTCGCGAAAGATTCCTTTGGCTTCCTGCCAGTGAATCGGCGAAAAATCACGCGACGAGTTTAATGCCTGCGGCTGCCCCGATTCGTCCCTCGTCCAGTGGCTTATTCCGCACAAAGCAGCTACATAACTCACCTCCCAAGATGACTTTACGCCGCGTCGCGAGGACTTGCATTTTTTCTCTTCGCATTCGCTACGAAAAAACGCCCGTCTGCTGCGGCTATCGGGGACTAAAAATCATCCATGATTTTCAGCGTTTGAATCTAAATCTCAGTCACGATACCAGTGAATTTTGTTGTGACAGTATCGCT